>JANOXQ010000163.1:0-8929 GCA_031418495.1 Sphingomonadales bacterium | reverse complement strand
CAAAATCCGCATCAGCCTCAGGCCCATCACGCCAGCGCAGCGCATCAAATTGCGCGCGGCCATTTTGCGTCGGATACTCAGGGAATTGATCAATCAAATTGGTCGCATAATCACGCCAACCAACTTCACGCAGGAACGGTTCGGCCTTTGCCCCCGCCGCTTTTGAGGCATGATGCCACAGCGTCGGCGGTGAAATTTCACCGAAATGCAAATGCGGCGACAGACGCGAGATTGCGGCTTCAGTCGGCAGGTTGCGTCCTGCATCATAGCCTTCGATCTTGGGCAGGAATGCGCGGAACGCCTCGCGCGCGCCGTCTTCACCCGGCGTCCAATCGGCAAAACCGCCAGCCCAATCGAGCTTGGTCGGCAGCAAATTCCAGCTTTCAAGCGCATCGCTTTCAGGCCAGTGATCAGGTGCGGCAATCACCTCAGGCGCGGGCAAAGGCTTACGCGGCGGCATTTGCGCGACGAGCGCGCGCCACCACGGCGTAAACACTTTATAACGCCCACCCCCGCCCGTCAGGATCGCGTCGGGCGGGGCAAGCTGATTGCCGTCATGGAGCAGCAGATCAAGTTCAGTGGTAAGTTCGCTTTCGATCCGCTGCCACCACGGCTCAAAATGGCGCAGTGCGTGAATGTGTTTTGCTCCGGTGTCTTGCGCCAAACCACTCAGCACTGAAAGCGCATCGCCGCGCCGCAGGATCAACCGGCTGCCAAGCGCGCGCAGGCTCGCGTCAAGCGCGCTCAAGCTATGATGCAGCCACCACCGCGAAGCCCCACCCATGCGGCGATCACCGGGGCTTTGATCATCAAGAATATAGACCGGAATAACCGCCCCTTGTGCCACTGCGGCGACAAGCGCAGGATGATCAGCAAGGCGAAGGTCTTGGCGGAACCAGAGGAGAGAGGGTAAAGACATCGGGATTCGATGCCTGACATCAGGCCCGTTGGTCAACCCGTCCCGGCCTGTCGCGTCCCAAAGATATAACCGAGCAATGCGGTCAAAATGGGTAGCAGCAGGTTGATCAAAACAAGCTGCGCAATTTGCATCCAGAACGCGCGCCGGGCAGTCCGCTCTTCAGCCTGTGCCTTTTGCAATTCCTTGATCAAGGCCAAGCGCTGTGCATCAGGCGTTGTCGAAGCAAAAACTGTTGTAAGCGTTGCCGCACAGCGTTCGAGAATGGCCGCCCGATCCTTGATTGTTTGGAGTGGTAACGGAATGCATTTCTTGTCAAGGCTGGCTTTCTGTTCACCCGTAATCGCTGGCAGTTTCAGCGCCTTGTCAATCAGCAATCGCGCATTTTCAATTTCGACCGGGGGCAATGCCAGTACCGGATTAGCCGCAGCTTGCCGTAAAAGCGTGATAACCCCTGAGAGTTGCTTATCCTCAGTCGCAGGTGCACCTGTAGGAAGTGCTGTCAAAGTAAGTTCAGCAGCCTTATTTGATGCTGTGGTTTCTCTCCACTCGGAGATGAGGGCCATGACCAACAAAATTGCGACTGCGCCAACAATCATCCGCAGCACGAAATCAGCCAAACCGACACCGGCCTTAGCGAGCTCACCCATTGGTGTAGCCATTACACCAAAAGATCGGGGCGTAACTTCCTTGGCGGAGTCTTCAGAAACAGCATTGAAGGCTGCAATTGATGAAGGTATAAATTTTTCAGTCGCAGTTGCCTGATTCTCATCAGCCATAGCCCGATTATCTTTCTACTGTTTCCTCACTTCTTGGGTATGATAGACTGCAAACTTGGCATTGCAAGCTTTGTGAAGTCGGTTCCTTCGGTGTTAGCGGTCAGTATAATGCGTCCTTTTGAAACCTCGTCAACGGCCCACTTATAAAGTGTCATCGCATCCCGCGCGATATCAGTCGGTTTCGTCCGCTCGGTGAGTTTTTCTTGAAAAGTAGAAATCGCCTCTTCAGGGATTTGCAAACGAACATCAGCCATATAACTTCTCCTAATTTGAGCGATGTCCAAATTTACTCCAAAAAAACTCCATGTCAACTCCAAAAAATATCCAAATTTATCCCCGCAACTTGGCCAAAAACCTGGCCCAGCGTTTGGGCCATTCACCAAAAATCCTTGGCTCATAGGCTTTGAATGCCACGGCTTTGCTAATGTCCGAGCGGTTGGGATAGGCAAGGATCATTCCGCTCAGGCTGAATAGCGTCGCCTTGCCGACGATCATCTGCGCCCACGGGAGCAGCAGATCGCCTGCATGACGGCCCACCGCCGTCGCGCCGACAACCTTGCTGCCAACACGAACGATCTTTAGGAAGCCCTCAGTCTCGCCCTCGGCAATGGCGCGGTCATTGTGGCTGAAATTCTCGCGCGTGGTCGTCACTTTATTGCCAAACTTTACGCGCGCCGCGACTTCGGTCAGGCCGACTTGGGCGAGTTCGGGATCAGAGTATGTCACCCACGGCAGCGCCTTGAAATCGGCCTTGCTCGGCAATCCCAACGCGATATTGGCGACGACAATTGACCCATCATAGCCCGATGAATGTGTAAAGCGCGGGCCTTCGCGACAATCGCCAATCGCATAAATACGCTTGTTGGTAGTCCGCCTGCGCGCGTCAACAATGATGCCGTCCTTGCCGACTTTGACGCCTGCCGCTTCCAATCCGATGCTTTCAGTATTGGGCACACGACCAACCGAAACAAGCAAGTGACTCGCCTTGACTTTTTCGCCATCCCCCAGCGTCAGGACGATGTCTTCGCCCTCGCGCGCCACCGCTGTCACCTCTATATTCTGCTTGATCACCACGCCTTCATGTTGAAGTGCCGCCATCACGAGTGCCGCTGCATCGGCATCATCGCGCGGGAACGGACGCATCCGTTCAATCACCGTGACTTGCGCGCCAAGCCGCCGGAACGACTGCGCCATTTCCATGCCGATCGGCCCGCCACCCATAATCGCCAAGTGGCGCGGCAATTCATCTATATCGAAAATCGTCTCATTGGTCAGATACGCCACGCTATCCAACCCCGCTATGTCGGGCTTGCGCGGACGCGAGCCCGTGGCGAGCACAATCCGCTTCGCCTTCAACTGACGCCCATCCACCGCAACGGTGCGATCATCAACGAGCACTCCTCGCGCGCGGATCACCTCTACGCCAAGGCTTTCAAATCGTTCCTGCGAATCCACCGGCGCAATCGTCGCAATCGCATGGCGGATATGATCACGCACCCCAATCCAGTCGACCTTGGCCTGATCAAGTTTAATGCCTAGTCGCAATCCCCGGTTTGCCTCATGCGCGCGCCCCGCCGCAGAAATAAGCGCCTTTGATGGAACACAGCCCGTGTTTAGGCAATCGCCCCCCATCGGCCCTTCTTCGATCAGCGCAACCTTAAGCCCGAGCATCGCCGGCCCGCCAGCAGCAGTCAGCCCAGCAGCGCCTGCTCCAATCACGACTACATCATAAATATCGCTCATAAATTCCTCAGCATAGTGCGCCAGATCGCAGAGCCATGTTGTGGCCATCAGGCGCATCCTGCGCAAGTCACTTGATCGTTTAGTGGCCAAATCATAACTGAAATCTGGGATTGAAACATATCAGGTTACAAATCAGAAAATGACAGGGTTAATGTCATTTATTGCAACGCCGCAGATTTGCTATATAGCGGAGATTGGGTGGGCAAGAGTTTGTATAAACAACTAAACGGGTTATATTTTTATGCCAAGAATTGCGCCAGGCGCATCAAGCGATGGCAGACGTCGCCGATCAGAACAAAGTCGTGCAAAAATTGTTGAAGCAATGCTTTCTTTGGTGAGAGAAGGCAAAATTGTACCAACTGCTGAAGAAGTTGCCGCACGCGCTGATATCGGTTTGCGCAGCGTGTTTCGCCATTTTACGGATATGGAAATGCTCCGCCAAGAAATGGTTGGGCAAGTCGCGCAAACCTACATGAAATGGTTTTCACCATATGAAGGCGATGATTGGCGCGATCAACTTAGGACTTTGATCTCCCGCCGCGCCTCCGCTTATGAAGAAACATTGCCATTTAAACGCGCTGCAGAAGTTCGCCGCCTTAAATCATCTGCGATTGGGGCAGAGTTTGATCGTCTCAACACGTTGATGCGATCGCGGCTCAAATCAGTTTTGCCTGAAGAACTCACAAGCCAGCCAATTTTGTTTGAAACGCTTGATTTGGCACTCAGCGTGGATGCGTGGCAGCGTCTACGTGAAGATCAAAATCTATCGGTAGAAGATGCACGCCAGGCGGTTTATGTTTTGGCAAAGGCAATCCTGATGCAGGCGAATTTGCAGTTTGACATGGATGTGAACTAAATGGACTAAACCAACAATGTTGCGAACCATCAAATCCCTAATGTTCAGCGTTGCCTTGGCAACATCGTTAGCGGCGTCGTCGCCAGCCTATGCGCAGCTATCATCACCTGAAAAGCGCATGGCGGCTGTGGTGGATAGCGAATTTGAGCGTTCGGTTTCACTGCTCGCCAAAATAGTTGACCAGAATAGCGGCACGATGAATTTTGCTGGGGTTGAGGCCATCGGGGTGATGGTGCGCGCAGAACTTGAACCGCTTGGGTTTACCGTGGTGTGGAAACCAATGGCCGCCACCAACCGCGCAGGCCATTTAATCGCGACGCACAAAGGCAAAGCGGGCAACAAGCAGATGCTGCTGATTGGGCATCTCGATACCGTATTTGAAAAAGATTCTCCATTCCAGAAATTCGTCCGCAAGGGCGAAGAGGCCGAGGGGCCGGGCGCTGGCGATGATAAGGGCGGCATGGTCGTCATTATTGCAGCGCTGCGCGCAATGAAAGCGGCGGGCACGCTCAAAACGGCCAATATCGAAATCATCCTGACGGGCGATGAAGAAGATGCAGGCGATCCAATCGAGATCGCGCGCGCAGACCTGGTCGCAGCGGGCAAACGCGCCGATGTCGCGCTCGATTTTGAGGGGCTGGTGATTGACGCGGGCCGTGACATGGGATCAATTGCGCGCCGTTCGTCAAACAGTTGGACGCTCACCGCGACTGGCAAAACCGGGCATTCCTCACTCATTTTTGCCAGCGAATACGGCGACGGCGCGATCAATGAAATCGTCCGCATCCTCGCGCGTTTCCGTAGCGAGCTTCCCGAAACCAACCTGACCTTCAACACCGGGTTGATCGCAGGCGGCACGATTGCGACGCTTGACCCGCAAAGCATCCGCGCAACTGTCAGCGGCAAGAGCAATATCATCCCCGGCACCGCCACCGCACGCGGCGATTTCCGCACGCTCTCCGATGAACAAACCAAGCGGGTGCGCGCCAAGATGGAAGCCATCGTCGCCGCTCACGCACCCGGAACCTCGGCGACAATCAGATTTGACACCGGCGGCTATCCAGCGATGGCCCCAACTGAAGGCAACCGCGCGCTGCTGGCACGTCTCAACCGGATCAACGTTGACCTCGGCCTTCCCGAAATGGCGGCGCTTGATCCGCTCAAACGGGGGGCGGGTGATATTTCATTCGTGGCCGGAGATGTTGACGGATTGGTCGGCCTTGGCACCGCGAGCCGAGGCGATCATGCGCCGGGCGAAACCGTTAGCCTCACCAGCATCCGCCGCCAAGCCAAACGCGCGGCCATCCTAATGAGCCGTCTCGGCGCTGAAGGAAGGAAATAAGCACTGGATTTGGTGCACCCGAGATAGCAAAGATGGGCACTCAAATCATTGGGAAATTTTGGTGCCGATATGCTGAACAGCACGCATTGGCAGGCTTATGCCTCAAACAGGCTCGCTCGACTCCTCTATTAGGAACTGTCTAATCAAATTTTGTTGGTTGGAGAATGGCGCATATGAATGTCCCTCAAAATGAATCACTAGCTTGCGATGCTACCTCTATCAAATGCCGACTCGATCATATTTTCGGTGATGAGCGGTTTGCTGACGTTATGTTCGATGTTTTCCTTTCGGAGGGTCGAGAGCAAGGATGGAATGTCGCCGAGCCAGCATGGGCGAAGCTGACTGCTGCGGCGATCAGGAATGTAGGCAAGCACATAAAGCGGCTCGTCTCGCCCCGAGCTGGAGCCGAATATATATTACCCGCAGGGACGGTCGCGATAGCCCACGTCATTGGCTGCGTTGCCATCGGCTGGACCACGCTCTGCATCGAATGCGATCGCTGCGGACTGAATGATATCTCTGATATGCCCCACCGTCCGGGCGGTTCAAACCTTGTGCGTCCGTTTCAATATATCTATGACTTGAGCCAAGACCAGCCTTTTGGTGCCGTGGGAATGCCAAAGCTGGTTGACCAGTTTAATGAACGGCATCCTGATCATCTCTTTCAATTCGCGCCTTTCGCCCCGGTCGCCGATGTCATCTTGCAGCGTGAAATGGCCTCCAGCACATGATCGAGAGCACCACCGTTCGCGGCCACGTCTCGGCAGCGGGCGAAAAAGGGGGTGGACTTGTAAGGGTTTTGTGCCGGTCACTTGAGAGTTAAATACTCATACAAGGAGACCGACGAGATGATCAAGCATAGTGAAGAGTTCAAGCAGGAAGCGGTGCGGATCGCGCTGACCAGTGGGCTGTCGCGCGAACGGGTTGCATCGGATTTGGGGATTGGCAAATCGACGTTGAGCAAGTGGCTGTCGCAGTATCGGCCTTCTGATCTGGTGTCAGCGCCTCAGGCATATCTGGCACGCGAGAACGAACGCCTTCGCCTTGAGAACCGTATCCTGAAGGAGGAGAGGGACATCTTAAAAAAGGCCACGCAGTTCTTCGCCAAGGAACGGCCATGAGATTCGCATTTATCGATGCCTGGCGGCACCAATGGCGCGTGGCGATCCTTTGCCGGGCCATGCGCGTCAGCGAACGTGGCTATCGATCTTGGCGGACACGACCGACCAGCACGCATACGCGGACTGATATGAAGGTGCTGGCGCACATCCGCGAGCAATATTCGCTGAGCCTCGGCAGTTATGGACGACCAAGGATGACGCCAAAGGGATATTGGGTCACTCAAAGAGGCAGGCCTCTCTGTGGGCGAGCGCCGTGTTGGTCGGCTGATGACGAGGAAGCGCAGATGATGCGGGGCATCATTGAGCACCGAGTGGAACGGGATCAAGCCGGTTCGTACGCGTCGGCATAAGGTGACGACGGACAGCAATCACCGTCTGGGTGTTGCCGCCAACTGGCTGGATGGGGATTTTGTGGCTGCTGCACTCAACCGCAAATGGGCCGGCGATATAACCTATGTCTGGACTGCGGAGGGTTGGCTCTACCTTGCGGTCATACTCGACCTGCACAGTCGCCGCGTTGTTGGGTGGGCGGCCAGCGACAGGATGAAGAAGGATCTGGCGATCCGGGCGCTGGACATGGCTGTACGCCTCCGCAACCCTCCGCCAGGCTGCCTGTTCCACTCGGATCGCGGCAGCCAATATTGCTCTTATGACTATCAAAAGAAGCTGCAGGCCTATGGCCTGCATCCATCGATGAGCAGCAAGGGTAATTGCTATGACAACGCCTCCGTCGAGACATTCTTCAAATCATTGAAGGCGGAACTGATCTGGCGGCAGAAATGGCAAACACAGCGGCAGGCAGAAGCTGCCATCTTCCAATACATCAACGGGTTAACACCCGAAGACGTCATTCATATCTGGGCGGCATCAGCCCGCTCGCATTCGAGGCCAAGGCGGCGTAATGAAATAGGTGACCGGCGCAAAACCGTTACAAGTCCAACCAGACGATAAGACGAAGCGCGTCGAAGTGGCAGAACTTCGGATCATTAATCAAGATTTGTGGGATGATGTGCGCGCCTATCAAGCCAAGCTCAACCGCAAGTTGACGATTGGCGACAAACGTCGCCCACCAAAGCTGTTCTCGCATCTGCTAAAATGTGGCTGCTGTGGCGGCAGCATGTCGATTGTTGCGCCTAACCGCTATGTCTGCTCTACGGCGCGGAGCAAAGGAACGTGCGACAATCGGATTACGATGTCCGAAACCGAGATTGAACAGCGCGTGTTAAGCGCGCTACAAACCCGTCTCATGGATCCAGCTTTGTGTGAAGTGTTCTGCGAGGAATATACGCGTCACCTTAATACCGCGCGCATCGCGCATAATGCGGCGCGCGCGCAATATGAGCGCGATCTGGAAAAAGTGGAGCGGGGCATTAAGGAGCTCATCCAATCGATCAAGGATGGCGTCCGCGGCGTTCTACTGAAAGACGAAGCCGTTCAACTGGATCGTCGTAAGACGGAACTGACGGCCATTCTCTCCACATCGGAAGAAGCCCCTGTCCTGATCCATCCAAAGATGGGGCAGCGTTACAACAAACAGATTCGGAATTTGGTCGCCTCACTACATGATCAAGCGCACTGCGAAAAAAGCGCGCTGGTCTTGCGGAAGCTGATCGATGAGATTGTCTTCACTCTAAACGAGAATAGAAGCGCCCTGACGCTTGATCTCATTGGCGATTTGGCAGACATATTGCTGATGAGTAACAAGAAAGCGACAGGGATGTTGTTCAACCCCAATGGCGAGCTTGACCCTGCGCAACTCGTCGAAATTGAGCGGGCAAGAGAACTTGCCGGTTCCCCGAGTGATTATGGCAAGGTATCGTTGGTTGCGGGAGTAGGATTTGAACCTACGACCTTCAGGTTATGAGCCTGACGAGCTACCGGGCTGCTCCATCCCGCGCCACCAATTTTAACCGAAGGTCAAAACGAAGCAACGCTTCGTAAGGCCGGACGGCCAATTCGCCAAGGGCGAAAATCAAATAACACGCATTTCGCGCGTCTACGTCGCCATCAAGGTGACGATACAAACACAAAGTAAATGGGTTCTTGTAAAGAGACATATTATCCAACCGGCACCTGCTACAAAGCCTGGCGACGTCCTACTCTTCCGGTGCTTGAGCAACAGTACCATCGGCGCTGACTGGTTTCACGGCCGAGTTCGGGATGGGATCGGGT
>JANOXQ010000162.1:0-30658 GCA_031418495.1 Sphingomonadales bacterium | reverse complement strand
CAACGGAAAATACGGCGCAATCTTGCGCATCTGCGCCTCGGTCAACCAAAGCAAATCGCTCTTGGCAATGCCTCCCTCGCATCACCACTGAATCAAACTCGCAACACTTATGCAAGCACTTTAATAGATCCTGAGCCTAGGGTCAGATCAAACCCGGTGGAATAACAAGCGTAAGGAGCAAATATGTCAAAATTCAAATCTGCCAAAGATGCCCTCAATGTGCGTCTTCATGAATTAGAAAGCCGTGTTCGGAAAATAGATGCTGAGATATGTTCGCCGGAAGATGCGGACATGTCAGATCAGGCGGTGATGGATGCGAGTGACGAACCACTCGAAGCGCTGGGTGAAGCCGGACTTGCCGAAATCATGAGGATCAAATCCGCATTGTCGCGGATTGAAAATGGCAGTTATGGGATGTGTACAAGCTGTGGTTCCGACATTCATACTGGTAGGCTCGAAGCTATGCCAGACGCGGCGCAGTGTATCTCATGCGCGCGGGATTCGGATCGGTCGCGCCACCAGCTTTGAGAGTGCTGTAGACGCTGCTGCCATTGTGGCTGTATGCTCGGGTGGCAAATCAGGAAACGCAGGTCGTGCCGGCACTTCAACCGGCGGCAATGGCGGGCCAGAAGGCACCGGTATATTGGGTGTGGTTGGGCTCTCCGCAGGATCCGCATATTGTGTGAATAGCGTGCCCAACTTATCTATTCTTGCCAGCAAAATCTTACTCGCGTTCATAGTGGGTATATGATGCATGTCGGCTCCTTTCTTTCTGAGAAGCATCGGCGTCACCTACATGTTCGTTTCCGCGCGACTTCGCGGCCGAGCAGCGCACCCGCACCTGCGCCGACCAGCGTACCAACAGCGCGATCCCCGCGCGTATCGATTGCACGACCGACGAGCGCACCCCCTACCCCACCGACAACGAGGCCAATCGTACCATTGCTGCGGCGACAACGAAGGCGACCGTCTTTGCCGCGCCATTCTCCCGCACGTTGTTTAGCCTCAGCGGGCGTGATCGGGACGGCGAACGAGGTTGCCATGAGCGCCGCAGCCGACGCCAGAATGATGAAACTACGCATGTTTGATATCCTTTGGTGATGCTTGAAGCGGTTAAATCCGTTTGACATCGCCTGATGAGTGCAAAACCTCCAACTCACTGGATTGTTCCGTCCTACGCTTTCTAGGAACAATCGCCGTTGAGAGGAGTTAAATTGATTGCCGCTAAAACAGGGGATCGAGGCGATGGTTGTTATGTCACAGAGGTTTAACCGGATTGCTTTTCCGCTCTGTCTGCTTGGCGGATGCACGCAGAGCGCAGGGCTTTCGAATGTGGTGCCGCTGGAAACGCAGGTTATCAGTTTTGCCAAACTTCGGCCTGGGCCGAATTTCATTACCTAGACGTCGTTTTTCGATGGAAAACTTACTCTTGTCGATGGCTGTTTCAGACTCGGGAAGAATGAAAAGAGTATGGCCATTGTGTGGCCGGAAACAACCACTCTGTCGCGTAAAGGCAATACCATCCGAATCGAAGACAATGCAGCGCGTTGGTCTGCCAAAGTCGGTGATCGCATCCGTTTGGGCGGTAAAGCGTCAGACGACATTTCAGCTATTAATCTCGATAACAAAGCGGTTTTTGGCTGTGTGGGGGCCTTATTTCGTCGCGAGCAACGTCATCCGACGGTGACAAAGTGGCGGCGCAGATGCATCAAGCCACAGTTCATGCTAAGCTCGCACCTGAAGTATGGGAGTGGTGATCAACGCATGACAGGTACAACCGACGCTGATGAAGCCAGCATGCAGCAATTGCTCGACACACCCGATCTCGCAGAGGCACTTGGGAGTGATCGCTTCAAACAATTCCTCGACAATATCCCCATCGCGATTGCGGTTTCGGAACTGGAGCCGTCTGAGCATATAATCTATGTCAATATGGAGTTCGAGCGTCTGTCAGGATTGGCCGCGTCCGACGTACAGGGCAAGCCTTGGAGTTTTCTGCCAGGGCAAGCGGCTGCAAGTGACGACGACCGTGAATTGAGCGATGCCATCGCTCAAGAACAAGATTATATCGGTACGTTTCTGATCGAACATGATGTCGCCAACGTGATCGTCGATGCGTGGTCCAATATTATCGACGATGAAGACGGCAATCCAGTATTCCGCTTGATTGCCATGGCCGATGCCAATCGGCGAGGCGACATCAATCTCGCGGAGTTTGAGCAGCGTATCCGCGACAAGGATATTTTGCTCAACGAACTTCAGCACCGCGTCAAAAACAATTTGCAGATGATCACCGCGCTGATCCGCATGGAATCGCGCCGAATCCCCGACGATGCCCATGCGAATCGCTTTGACCGGCTCGCAGGACGCGTAGAAGCACTTTCATTGCTTTATCGTTCGCTATCTGACGAAGGCAGCGGTGAAGTCATTGATCTCGGTATCTATCTCAGCCAGATCGCCTCAGCAGTAATGCGTGCGCACGCCGTAGAGGGGATTCGCCTCGATATGCAGGTGGACACGTGGCCAGTCTCGATTAACGTCGCGATGCCAACGGGTCTGGTCGTCAACGAGCTGCTTACCAACGCGCTCAAACATGCGTTTGAAGGATGTGATGGCGGGACGATAACGCTGCATAGTCTGGTTGACGAAACAGGATGTCGAGTGATGGTGGGCGATGACGGCATCGGCCTTGCCAAAGACGCGACATGGCCCAAGCCTGGAAAACTGGGTGCGATGATCGTACAATCACTCCGCCAAAATGCCAAAGCAGATATCGAGGTTCAGTCCGAACCGGGAAAGGGCGTCCAGGTAACAATCATATTCGACCGTGCTGACGTCTAAAGGCTTACCAACATTGCGGTAATATCAGCAGTCGAGCGTCCAGCATAATCTTTGTCGATTTCGGCGGTAATGCGTCCACGCACTCCGGGATGCAGGTGCTTTCGCATGACGCCTAAAACATGTGGCGCAGCGATCAGGATGCCACTCATCCCATCGCTCAAAAGCACATTCAGTTGATCGGCTGCTGCAATAGCAAAGCGGTCCTCTTCTTGCTGATGATAGTCAGTGCTCTCATGCGCACTTCGCCCGCTTCCTGCGCTTTGAAAGCTTCGGCCAGGCTTTTCGGCCCCAAGATTGGCTGTCTTGTCTGCGTGGTTTTCGCGGTGATCAATTTGTTCAAGATCGGGTGCGAACCCCTGACCTCGATTGCGGAATAGCGACATATGCGCACCGTCTATCACCATGATGTGTGTGCCGTGGGTTACCAACATTCCAAACTCCAAATTCTAAGTTAGCGATCGAGATGGGTTCACACTTCATTACAGCTTGCGCGCGATCCGTTTCCAATGCCCCCGGTCACGCGCCGAAAGCGCAGCGCTGTTCATACGCTCACGGATCACCTGTTTTGCGTTATCCCCGTAAATGATGCGAATCTTGGCGATTTCCAGCCTGTCTTTGTTTCGCTCATGCTTGGATTGAAACCAGCCAAATATCATCGCACCATTCCATCATATTCGCGACACCCGAGGACGATCTGCATCGCCTGATGTCTCGGGTGCTGCGCCCAACAGCGGGGGAGGAAAGCGCAGCATCCGATTCTGGTTGTCTGGTCAGTAGTTCGCGTTGCCGTTAACCGACGTTATCCTGAGCCGGTTGCTGAGCCGGTCGAGCCGCACGTTGATCGCCGCTTCATTGCGCACCGAAAGTTCACCTGCGCGGTTGCGATCCATGGCTTGCTCGCTGCGACGGATACTGGTCAATTCGCGGAGCGCACGATTGGTTTCGGTACGGTTCAGTGTTCCTTGGGTATTCGCTGTGCGGATATAGTCACCGAGCCAGGCTTCGCGCGCGCGCACTTCGCGCGGCATCGCGATTCCGTTGCCTATGGTGCTCGAGGGCCGCGCAATCCAGCGCCCCCGGCCATCATAATAGCCCGAGGTTGCGCCGACATGCCAGCGGCCCCGGTTATCATAATATCCCGGTTTATCCGCCGACATCCAGACGCCTGCGCTATCGCGGTGACCGCTTGCCGCGCCGACCATCCACTTGCCTGTGGAATCATAATGCCCCATGGTCGGCCCCGCGATCCAGCGACCGCGACTGTCGTAATGGCCGCCAGCCGTGCCCGCGATCCACTGGCCGTCCCGGTTGTAATAACCATCCGCCGATGCGGGAATCCAATGCCCTTGCGCATCATAATATCCGGCTGCCGATGCTTCGCCGTTCGAGGCTACCCAGCGGCCTTGCTGATCGTAATAGCCATTCGGCGTACCTTCGACCCAGACATTGTTGCGATCATAATAGCCTTTTGCGGTGGTGCGGTCAGTCGTGCCAACATGCCAGAGGCCTTTGTCGTCATAATAGCCGTATGCATCACTGCGGCGTGTCTGCTGCGCGCTGGGGTCAGGGATCGGCCCAGTGAACACCCAGCGACCGCGCGTGTCGTAATATCCGGAGGCTGAACCCGCGCGCCAACGCGTATCGCTGCCATAATATCCGCTGCTCGGATCATTTACCCAATCACCATTTGCATCGCGGCGACCGCTTGCTACGCCCGACATCCAGCGTCCGTTGCCGTCATAGTGACCGATCGTGTTCCCCGCCACCCAACGACCACGATCATCATAATAGCCAGACGCAGACCCTGCGACCCACTGATCATTCCGATCGTAATATCCATTGGCCGATGCTGGCACCCAATGGCCTTGCGCGCCGTAATAGCCATTATCGGCCTGTGTACCTGGATTTTGGACCCAGCGGTTGCTTTCATTATAATAGCCATTTGGCGCACCGCTCACCCATTCGCCGTCACGGTCATAATAACCGGTAGTTTCTGAGGACTTGATCCCAGTCGCATGCCAACGATTGTTTTTATCATAATAACCGAACGCGTGGCTGCAATCGGCATTGGGCTTGATTGCTTGATTGCCGACGACAGCGCCAACAACAGCGCCGATCACGGTTCCCAGTGTCTTGTCACCGCGGCCAGCAATCACATTGCCCGCAACCCCGCCAACAGCGGCACCGCCAACGGTTGCGATTACACGATTAGAGCGCTGACGCTCGCAGCTTTGCTGGGCAGAAGCGATTGATGGTATCATCGCTATAGCGGCGATACCGGCGAAGAGAATTGATTTGCGCATTGTCTGATGCTCCTGAAACGAGCGAATTGCCCGCTTCCTTCCATCTAAACCGTTCGGTGCGTCTTTAGTTCCTGTTGTGGCGTAATATTCTGGCGATCGCTTCGTTGGGTGTGGCCGGACTCACTTATCCTTTTCAAGCTGTTCGATCAGCCGGTCGATCTTCACATGCAGGGCCAAAATTTCGAGTTCGGCCTTCAAGTTGATTTCGAAATCCTAGCCCGCCTGAAGCCGGTCGCGGACGGCCTGGCGGTTCTGGCTCGTCATTATGATCAGGGCTTGGATCTCCGCCAGCATCGAGAGGAGCAGGTTAAGGAAGATGAAGGGATAGGCGTCGCATCGGTTCATTGGCCAACGCGAATATTGCTCAGCCCACCGATTGAACCCATGATGCCGAAGACTTGGAGCAGCCAGAGGACAACAGCGATCACCACAACGACGTTTAAGATTTTCTTGATCTTACCGTCCATCGGCAAATAGGAGTTGATGAGCCAGAGCGCAACGCCAACGACAATCAGGATGCCTACCAAGCTGATGAGGGACATGTGATTTCTCCTGAGCGTGACCGAGAGCGTTTTGCTTTTGTGTCGTGCTCACGGGAACAACCGCTCGTTCGGAAAAAGGTTCCATACGTTTGTGCTCGTGCAGGTTGCCGATGCCCGCGACCAACTAGGAACCATTTCCGATTTCGCGCGTTATATTGCCTGATAAACAACGAGGATTTTACCGCAGCATGAAGAGTCTTATCGTTTTTGATCTCGACGGAACTTTGGCAACGAGCAAGCAGGCTATCGATGCCGAGATGGTCGCGCTGTTCGTTGATCTGCTCGATATATGCCAAGTCGCGATCATCTCAGGCGGCGACTGGCCCCAGTTTGAAAGGCAGTTGCTCGGGATGCTGCCAACACTGGCCAATTATGACCGTCTCTTTCTGCTCCCGACTTCTGGAACAAAATTCTACCGTTTTGAAGGTGTCTGGTCACAGATTTACGCGGATACTTTTTCACTGGACGAACGCGAACGTGTGATGGCCGCGCTCACGAGTGCCGCAGCGGAAGCCGGATTTGCCGATGAAATGATCTGGGGCGAACAGATTGAAGATCGTGGGAGCCAGATTACCTTTTCAGGGCTTGGACAGGAAGCAGAGCCAGACGTCAAAGCGAGCTGGGATCCCGATATTCAAAAGCGCAACCGGCTGAAGGCGCTGCTCGATGTGCGGCTGCCAGATTTCGCTGTTCGCATCGGTGGCTCGACTTCGGTGGATATTACCAAACCCGGCATCGACAAAGCCTATGGCATTGGCAAACTTGCTAAGATCAGCGGTCTTGGCCTGCCCGACATGCTGTTCATCGGCGACGCGCTTTATCCCGGAGGAAATGACGCCCCGGTTCGCGATGCCGGTGTGGCGACGGTTGCCGTCCGGGATATTGCCGACACAAAGCGGGTGATTGAGACGATCATCAAGTTCGCCAGCTAAGTCTACAACCCTATCTCTACGATCTTGGGCAAAAGCTCCGCGTAAAGACGATGAACATCGTCCGCTAGGCTAAGTTCTGCACCCGGAGACAAGACCGCTGCCGTTCCTGCTGCGACGCCAGAGGCAAGCACCGCACGCAACGGTTTTCCTTGAGCAAGCGCCAGCGCGACCCCGCCAACGAAGCTGTCCCCCGCACCTACTGCACTTTGCGCGACAATGGGCGGCACATAAGCGCGCCAAGCTTCATCCTTGCTTACGAACAAGGCCCCGTCATTGCCAAGCGTCAAGGCAACAATCTGGGTTGCTTTCGCCGCAATTAAGGTACGCGCGGCGAGGGTTTGCGCCTTGGTGTCGGGAAGTGCTCGGCCCGCTAACTCTTCAAGTTCGCGAAGGTTGGGCTTGATCAGAAATACGCCCTTGTCGAGCGTCGTTCGCAACGCTGATCCAGAAGTGTCGAGGATGAATTTCGCACCTTTGCGCGCGGCGATGTCAACCACATGCGAATAAGCACTGGGAGGTAGACCGCGCGGTAGACTGCCGCTTGCAACCACATAGTCAAAATCAGATGTCTCGAGCACGGACAAGCAACTTGCCCATTCCTCGGCGCTGACCTCCGGGCCTTCTGGGACAAATCGAAATTCCTGCCCGCTTGATCGCTCAAACACTGTATGCGCGATGCGGGTATAACCTTTGATCGGTATGCGCCGGGTTTCAATTCCAGTGGTGTGCAACAGATCGTCAAGAATAGCTCCGGTCGCGCCGCCCGCCAAATAGAACGCGCATGTTTTGCCACCAAGCTCCTCGATCACGCGTGCGACATTGATCCCGCCGCCACCGGGATGATAGCGCTCATCGCTCGTCCGGATTTTGCGTAGCGGTTGGATCACGTCAGCAGATGCGGATCCGTCAATCGTCGGATTGAGCGTGAGCGTGATAATCGGTTTCAATTTCAACTACTCCATTTCTGCCAGCAACTGATCCAGTGGGACTGTTGCAAATGTGGTTACGCTGTCTGCAACCGCAAAAGGCAGGATGAGTGTGCGGTTATGGACTATCGCACCGCAGGTGTAGGCAATGTTGGGGACATAGCCGTAGCGCTCCTCCGGCGTCGGACGAATCAGCGGGTGCCGGGTTCGTGCCAGCAGCTTGGAAGGATCATCACGGTCGAGCAGGCAGGCGCCGATGCAATAGTTGCGCACTGCGCCGACGCCGTGGGTCAGAACCAGCCACCCTTCCTCAATTTCAATCGGGGAACCGCCATTGCCGATCTGAACAAACTCCCAAGGCCAACGCGGTGCGATGATTTTCTCGCCCCCTTCCCAGACATAAAGATCATCCGATGAAAGCAACCAGATATTCTCATGATCCTGACGGCCAAGCATTGTGTACCGCCCCGCAATCCGCCGGGGAAAGAGCGCCATGCCTTTATTCGCAGTTGCGGGCCCGCGAAGTGCGATCAGCTCGAACGTCTTGAAATCGGCGGTGCTGAGTAGCTCTTGCCGAATGCTTTGCCCGCTGAATGCTGTGTAGGTACCAAAATAGGTGACGCTGCCATCATCGTCAGTGAAGCGAACGAGCCGGACATCTTCGATGCCGTGGCGCTGGCTAGGCGTAATCGGAAAGATGACCACTTCGGATAAGTCGTGCCCGTTCTCGAAAGACAATCGCACGCCCGGATCATCCGGATCGCTGCCGGGAATATATTCGATGCGCGGCGAAATGGCGCGGTGGCTGGACGGGTCAATGGTGATCGTACCGTCCGCTCCGCAGACTCCGGTGCGGAAGGTCACGGACGAGACATGCCCCTCGCCGACGCCGCGCAATGACAATATGAAGCGAACCGAGCCCGAACCCATGCCAGCTTGATCTGGATGCAACACAATGCTCGGATTGAACAAGGCCGCCGCCTCGAAAGCATATTCTTCACTGAAGTAAGCGCCGATCAACAGAGCCAGCTTATTTGTTACCGTGCAGTTGTTGATAACGGGGCCGTTCACCTCATGGTAACGGCGGAGCAAGATGCGCTCGGTGTCACAGTGGCGGCGATCTAGGTTTTCGAAAACACGTTCGAGTTCGCGGTCAAGGCTCGCTTCGTCGAGTGCGGAGATTCGGTCGGCTACCCGCTGGGCGCGCGGGCTGTCTTTGATGACATAGCCTGGAGGTGCCTCAGCCGGGATATAGGGTTTGACAACAACTCTGGCCGGATCGGGCCTCAGCAGAATCGGCAGATGAGTGACGATGTCTGGGCCTGACATGGCTATGTGTGCGACACTGACGCTGCATATTCAGCGCCGATGCGATTGCGCAAGGGCTTGCCCACAATTGCATCCGAGATACTTTGTAATGTGGTGTCGGCAATCGCAGTGAGCGCTTCATCGGTCAGGAACGCTTGATGCCCGGTGACCAGCACATTCGGGAACGTCAGAAGCCGCTGAAACTCATCATCGTCGATGATCTCGCTCGACAGGTCCTTAAAGAACAGATCGGCTTCCTGCTCATAGACATCCAGTGCGACACTGCCGATTTTATGGCTTTTTAGCCCATCAATGAGCGCCCGTGTATCAATCAGCGCGCCTCGGCTGGTGTTGACGATCATGACGCCGGGCTTTGCCGCGTCAATCGCCGAAGCATCGATAAT
This sequence comes from Sphingomonadales bacterium, assembly GCA_031418495.1. Taxonomy (GTDB): domain Bacteria; phylum Pseudomonadota; class Alphaproteobacteria; order Sphingomonadales; family Sphingomonadaceae; genus Aquisediminimonas. The sequence goes on along the minus strand of JANOXQ010000162.1, from coordinate 21,402 downwards.
GTGATGCGTCTCGGGGGTCAGTGGGCAATGGAGCGTGATGATGTCGGCTTGCGCGATCAGCTCTTGCGCACTGACATAGCGGATACCCGCCGCGACTAGGGCGGCATCAGGTGCGATATCGCATGCAAGCACCTCGCAGCCGAGCCCCATCTTGAAGGTGCGCGCCACAAGCGCGCCGATCCGGCCCGTGCCAATCACACCGACAGTGCGGCCAAACAGATTGCGACCAATCAGCCCTTCGAGCGCGAAGTTATTCTCGCGCACGCGCGCCCACGCCCGGTGGATATGACGATCAAGCGCAAGCATCAGCCCGATGGTGAATTCAGCGACGGCATGAGGTGAATAAGCAGGAACGCGAACGACTATTATGCCCAGCTTCCCGGCAGCTTCTAAGTCAACATTATTATATCCTGCACAGCGCAGCGCCACGATCCGCGTTCCCCGTGCAGCAAGTTGCTTCAACACCACTGCGTCGAGTTGATCATTCACAAAGACACAAATAGCGGGAAACCCCACAGCCAGAACGGCGGTTGACGGATCCAGCTGGGATTCGAAATATGTCAGTTGATGCTGAAAATGCGAATTGGCCTGATCAAGGAAGCGCCGATCATAGGCCTTCGAGTCAAAGACGGCGATCCGCACTGCGCCTTGCCTCATGGCCATCACGTCTTGCCAAGCGTTTTTCGCATCAAGACGAGCACTCTATTGTCAGGGTGGGTTTCCTGAGTGAATCCCATTTCGCGCTCAAGATTGATAGCCGCTTGGTTTTCGAGGGCTTCAACAGATTCGAGTGACTTGACGCCGATTGCCTCGGCGTAGCGCACGACATGTGCGAGGAGTTCCCAACTGACACCGTCATGTTTGAAATCGGAACGGATGACCAAATTCACGTCGCAGTGGTTACGCTCCATATCGCAGTAGAGTGTCGCTGCGGCGATGACGTCTGCTTCTCCGTAAATCAAGGCCAGAAATGTCTTGCTGGGATGGTGATCAACATTTGCGATCTTGACCGCGTCATTATGACCCGTAAGCGACCGAAAGGCTTTGTCTTCAACGGAAACGTGCGCGAACAATTCAGACAGTTTTTCTTCGTCGCCAACATGTGCAGGGCGGACATCAAACAGACAGCCCGATCGTGTGATCAGCCTTTTGCTCCATTCTTGCGTGCCCATGGCGATCCTCATAATAGGGTGTGACCGGCGGAAATCATGAAGTCCCCGATTATGCTAAACACGCGCGGAAGCAGAATGTTCCCGCATCTGACGGTTTGCGAAGGGTTTGAGCAGTTCAAGCAAAACGAGCAAAAACCCACCCAGCGCGACAGCGCCGGCAATATGCTTCCAGTCAGCCATGCCAAATTTGAGGAGCGTGCGAAATGCGGGGAGAAAGTAGGTCAGAGTCAGCGCCACTGCGACAGCAGCGAGCACATAGCGCAAAGTCATATTCTTGCGGGTAAAGGCTTCCTTCAATGAAGTGTCAAAGGATCGATTGACCAGGATGAGCGCGACGATTGAAACGATAAGAGAGAGGAAAATCAGCTCGCGGACAGCCCCGTCCTCCATGCCTGTGTACGTCGCGGCCAAAAACACTGCCGCTAATATGCCGAAGCAGACCACCCCTTGAAACACACTCCAGGTGACCATCGGCAGCGAGAACAGGCGCTGCGCAGGATCACGGGGCTTTCGGTTCATAATGTCCTCTTCCTCGCGCTCTGACTCAAATACCAAGGCACAGACCGGATCGATGATCATTTCGATGAAGGCGATATGGATGGGGCCAAACAGGATCGGCAACCCGAAGACGAGCGGCAGCAACGCAAAGCCAGCCAGCGGCACGTGCACTGCGAAGATGAACGCCATGGCCTTGCGGATATTATCATAAATGCCGCGCCCTAACCGGATGGCCTGCACGATGGATCCAAAATCATCATCGAGAAGAACGATTGCAGAGGCCTCGCGCGCGACATCGGTGCCTCGTTTGCCCATGGCAATCCCGATATGCGCGGATTTGAGCGAGGGCGCATCGTTGACCCCGTCCCCCGTCATCGCGACAATCTCGCCTGCCGCCTTGTAGGCATTGACGATCCGCAATTTCTGTTCGGGCATGATCCGCGCAAACACCGTGACGCGGCTCAAATGCGTGGCGAGCGTCGCATCATCCATCAATTCAAGCTCAGGCCCGGTCAGAACGTCCCCGTCGACAATCCCCGCCTGAAGCGCGATGGCGCGGGCAGTGGTGGCATAGTCGCCGGTGATCATCACCACCTTGATACCCGCGCTACGGCACTGTGCGACAGCGTCAGGCACGCTCTCCCGAATGGGATCCGCAAGGCCGACAAGTCCGACGAGCTTGAACTTGTAATCGCGTTGTGACTTGGCCCATCTTTTGTCGGTGGTATGCGCCGACGCGACGCCGAGTACGCGGACGCCCTGCGCCGCCATTGCGTCAACCGCCGCTGTCATCCGCCTCAGTGCCGCTGGAGCGAGATGACACAGCGCCGCAATGGCTTCAGGTGCCCCTTTGGCTGCGATGGCATATCCTCCTTGAGGATTTGGGCTCTCCCAGATGTTTGACATCGCGAGCAGATCTGGCCGCAAACCATAGTTGTGCACTTGGTGATACTCAGCTGGCATCGGCGGCGCGGTCGCATGCAAGGCGACTTCCATCGGATCAACAGGAACAGCTGCACTCGCCAATATGCTGGTTTCAAGGACAGCGTGGAACAGGTCGGGGGTTTCAACGCCAGCACGAATCTCCGTTGCTTTCCCGGACGTTAGCCAGACCTGTGAAACAGCCATCCGGTTTTCGGTGAGCGTCCCAGTCTTATCGGTGCACAGCACTGTCGCCGAACCCAGCGTTTCAATGGCGGCAGAACGGCGAGTGAGAACGCGCGCCTTGCCGATCCGCCACGCCCCCATCGCCATGAAGATCGTGAGCACCACTGGGAACTCCTCGGGCAGCAGCGACATGCCCGTGGCAATGCCGGCAAGGACAGCCTGCATCCAATCGCCGCGCAATAATCCGTAGAGCAGCACCACAAGTAAAGCGATTATGCCACCGCCAATGGCGCTCAATTTGACGATCCGCGCCGTTTCGATGCGCAAGCGCGGCGGCTCAGGGTCAAGCGTGGCGAGCGACTGGCCGATCTTGCCGATCTCGCTCAGCGCACCCGTGGCGACGGTGCGGGCGATCCCACTGCCCCGCGTCACCAATGATCCTGAATAGATATAAGGCTGTCCGTCCCCACCGGGGCGGTGTGAGGCTTCTTCAGCACCGACCTTTTTGTGTACCGGATGCGCCTCGCCAGTGAGCAGCGATTCATCGGCTTGAAAATCATTCGCTTCCAAAAGCAAAGCATCCGCCGCCACACGGTCGCCTTGCTCTAGCACCAATAGGTCGCCCAGCACGACATCGCGCCCGGCGATCCTTACCCGCTCGCCGTCACGCACAACTAACGCACGCGGGGCCGACAAATCGCGCAGCGCCTCAAGCACATGTTCGGTGCGCGTTTCCTGCACCACCGTCAGCACAATCGAGAAAAGCGCAAAGGCCAAGAGGATCAGCGCCTCAGTAAGATCGCCCAGTACCAGATAGGCCACGCCGCCCGCCAACAGCAGTGCCAGCATGGGTTCACGCAGGACTTCGCCGACGATTTTGAAGGCAGAGCGCGATCCTGTGCGCGGCAATTCATTGGGGCCATCGGCGGCAAGACGGATCTGCGCTTCACCGGTGGTCAAACCCTTGGTGTCCACGCTGGACTTGTTGGACGTCACCATGATCAACGTCCTTTCTCAGCTTCGTCGTCGCCTTCAATGCAACTGGTTCTATGCTATTTTCCCGATTTCATCATCAATTGCTGCTGAAGCATCAGGCTTTCCAGCATTTGATTGACCATCGCCATGTGCTTGCCCATTTTTTCCATATGTGCAGCGTCCATGGGCATCTTCATTGGCCCAGAAGCTGGCATCGCCATTGGCTTCTGATTCATCATCGCCGACATGTCGGCCATATGGACTTTCATCATCGCCATATTGTCAGCCATGAGCTTGTTGCGCTCGGCTGGCGTTTTTGCACTATCGGCCTTGGCCATCATCGCATGCATTTTTGCGCTGTGATCCGCCATTGGCATCGACATCGGCGGAGCGGCTTCGGGCGGAGCGGCAAAAGTTGGGGTTATCGTGAGTGCTGCAACTATCGCTGCTGAGACTATGTAAAAGGCCTTCATGGCTGATTCCTTTCGAATTGTGGAGGCTTCCGTGAAAACCTTAACCACCGCGTAAGACGAATGTTCCGCGCTCATAGTGATACGCGGTTCAGCCGCAGCGCATTGAGCACCACGGTTAGCGACGACAGCGCCATCGCCGCGCCAGCAAACATCGGCGACATCAAGATACCAGCAACGGGATAAAGCACCCCTGCCGCAATGGGCACGCCGATCCCGTTGAACAGGAACGAGAAGAACAGATTTTGCCGGATATTGCGCATCGTCGCGCGTGACAGTCGCCGTGCGCGGACAATGGCGGAGAGATCGCCTTTGGTCAGGGTCATCCCCGCGCTTTCAATGGCAACGTCGGTGCCTGTACCCATTGCGAGGCCAACATCGGCGGCGGCTAGCGCGGGTGCATCGTTGATCCCATCCCCCGCCATCGCAATCTTGGCACCGCTTGCCTTCAACTCACTAATGATCCGCGCTTTGTCTTCCGGGAGAAGGCCCGCGCGAACGTCATCAAGCCCGCCGACGGCTGTGGCGACGGCATTGGCGGTCGTGACATTGTCACCGGTCAGCATGATGACGCGCAGGCCTTGAGCGCGCAGTGCCGTGATCGCGGTCTGAGCGTTTTCGCGTACCGGATCAGCAACAGCGATCAACCCAGCCAATTTGCTGTCAATCGCGACGAGCATGACGCCTGTTCCAGCGCTGCGGTGAGCCTCAGCAGGGGCAGAGAGAGCGTCCGCTTCAACGCCGATGCGGCGCAACTGAGCGTTGTTGCCGATGGTTACAACCCGGCCGTCCACAGCGGCGCTGACGCCAAGTCCGGTTTGTGATGCAAAGTCGGACACCTTGCCCAGTTTCAGTTTACGATCCCGCGCGCCCTCAGCAATCGCTTGCGCCAGTGGGTGTTCCGATTGAGCCTCGACGGCCGCAACCAGAGCGAGCATCTCAGCTTCGGCAAACGGCGGATACGGCTCGACTGCAATCAATCTGGGCTTGCCCTCCGTCAGCGTTCCGGTCTTGTCGATGACGAGCGTATCAACTTCTGCGAATGCTTGCAGCGCCTCGGCATTTTTGATGAGGACTCCCGCCTGCGCACCCCGTCCCGCAGCGACCATGATCGACATCGGCGTGGCTAGCCCAAGCGCACAGGGGCAGGCGATGATGAGAACAGCTATAGCGTTGAGCAAAGCATGGCCAAAGCGCGGCTCTGGCCCGACGAGGCTCCAGACAACAAACGTCAGCAACGCGATCCCGACGACTGAGGGCACGAACCAACCCGATATCCGGTCCGCAACCGCTTGGATTGGCGCGCGGCTGCGCTGGGCGTCGGCGACCATGCGAACAATACGCGCCAGCATTGTATCATTGCCCACGGCGCGCGCTTCGATGATCAGGCTGCCCGTACCGTTGACCGTGGCCCCCGTGACCTTTGCGCCAATCTCCTTGAGCACTGGTGCCGGTTCGCCAGTCAGCATCGATTCATCGACCGAAGAGCGCCCCTCAATGACCACACCGTCAACCGCAAGAGCTTCCCCTGGGCGGACGCGAATCCGGTCTCCGATCACAATTTGATCAAGGCCGACTTTGCTTTCGCTGCCATCAGCGGCAATCCGGTGCGCGGTTTTTGGCGCCAGTTTCATCAGCGCGCGGATGGCACGCCCTGTGGTCGCGCGGGCACGCAATTCGAGCACTTGGCCCAGCAGCACTAGCGTGACCACAACGCCCGCCGCTTCATAATAGACCGGTACCATCCCGGAATGACCGCCAAAGGACGGCGTGAACAGTCCGGGCATGACCGTCGCGACAAGGCTATACACAAAGGCCGCGCCCACCCCGATGGCGATCAGCGTGAACATGTTGAGGCGGCCAGTAAAAAGCGATGCCCAGCCGCGCTCAAAGAAGGGCAATCCTGCCCACAGCACAATCGGCGCAGTCAGCGCGAGCTGAATCCAGGGTGAGGCAGACATGCTAACAAGGTGCAGCCCGAACATCTCCGCACCCATTGAAAGGAGCAGCAATGGAATGCTCAAAACACCTGCGACCCAGAGCCGCCGGTTAAAATCGACCAGTTCTGGATTGGGTGCGTCATCAAGCGAGGGCGCTTCTGGTTCAAGCGCCATGCCACAGAGCGGGCAGGCTCCCGGCCCAGTTTGCCTGATTTGTGGATGCATTGGACAGATCCACACAGCGCCTTTTACCACAGCCATTTCGGGTGGCGGCGCATCGTTCAGATAGCGTTCCGGGTCAGCGATGAATTTTGCTTTGCAGCCCGCGCAGCAGAAGTGGAACGACTCGCCCGCATGATCAGCGCGGTGCGCGGACTTCGCCGGATCGACAGTCATCCCGCAGACCGGGTCTTTCATTGTAGGCCGAGCGTGACATCAATCGCGATAGGCGCGCCATCGTGGTGCGGAACCAACGCATTGAGTGAGCACGCCACGTCTTCCAGCGTGGCATCAATAGGAAAGCCCAACGATACGACCGCATCATCAAAGACAAATCTCAAGCGATTGATTTCCGCATTCTTAAGGTTGAAATCCATTATGCTGCCTTCCTCATTCTACAAAGCGATTGAGAAAGACTAGCCATGGCGTTCGCTGCTGGCAGACTCGGAATCTACCTAGTCTCAGCGGTCAGCGCCAACCGTGCCAATGCGGGAAGCGAGGTTGCGCCGGTTTTGGTCATGATCGCGGCGCGGTGATTTTCTACGGTGCGCTGGCTGATGCCCAGATCAGCGGCGATGATCTTGCTTGGCTGGCCAGCGAGTACCCGATCCATCACCTGATGCTGGCGCTTTGTAAGGCTCGCGATGCATTTGGCCGCTGCATCATGTTCAGTCACTCGCTTGCTATTATCGCGCGCCATTTCAAGCGCGCGTGTTACGCCGGCCAGCAGCTCAGGTGCCCCGATGGGCTTTTCGATAAAGTCTGACGCGCCAGCCTTCATCGCCTCCACAGCGATTGCAACGTCGCTGTTGCCGGTGATCATGATCGCGGGCAAACGGCGTCCGCCGCTGTTCAGTTTATGCAAAAGCTCAAGGCCGGTCATGCCGGGAAGATAAGCGTCAATCAGCAGGCAGCCGCCCTTGCCTGCAATATCTGCCGCCAGAAACGCCTCACAATCCGCATAATCCTCGACAACATGCCCCCCGCCCTCAAGCACTTCACGAATGGCACCTCGAATGTGCGGATCATCGTCAACCACATAGATGACAGAGTTGTCCGCGTGAATGATGGGGTTGGACGGCGGTGATGCCGCCAAGAGCCGATCGATTGCTTGCGATAACGCCTTTGGTTTGACAGGTTTGTTGAGCTGTACACAGTCATGATTGGCAATATCACGCAGCGCTGCGGTTGAGATATCACCAGTCAAAATGATAACCGGGACATGAAGGCCAATTTGAGCGCGCAGTTTGCCTATGGTCTCGACGCCGTTGATGTGGTTTGGAAGGTTGTAGTCCGACAAGATCAACGCAGGTTTGATCTTGGACCGTTTGACGTGGTCGAGCGCCTGCGCGCCGCTGTGCGCTGATTCAACGTGATGCCCATCTTCGCGCAAGAGGATCTCAAGCAATTCGCGCACCTCGGGATCGTCCTCAATGATCAGAATGCGCGCGCCGCGTCGTTCGGCGTTCGGCTCTGGCTTCATTTGCGCAAGTGCCACCGCGCTCGATTGACCCGACTGTTGCTGGACATCGATTGAGAACATCGAACCTTTTTTCGGCACCGAACGAACATGAACATTATGACCAAGCAGATCGCCCAGGCGTTTGACGATGGAAAGCCCGAGACCAAGGCCTTGGCTGCGCTCTCGTGCGGGGTTATCGACTTGATGATATTCGTCGAAAATCGCTTGCAGATCATTGCTCCCGATACCGATACCGCTGTCCCAAACCTCGATAGTGTTAAGTCCGTTCCGCCTGCGACAGCCGATCAATATCTTTCCGGTCGTGGTGTATTTGATGGCATTGGTGATGAGATTGCGGAGCATCTGTTCCATCAAACGCGGATCGCTGGTGATTGAAATGCTGGTCGGCACCAGCCGCAACGTCAATTTCTTGGCTTCGGCATGATAGATAAATTCGTCGCGCAACCGTTCGAGCAGATCGTTCAACCGGAAGGTGACGACGGTAGCGTGCACCGTGCCCGCTTCAATTTGGTTGATGTCAAGCAAGGTGTTGAGCATACCCGACATCGCACCAAGCGTGTCATCAATGCGGGAAACGAGCTGCTGCGCTTTAGGCCCTTCGACTGCCTTGGCCAGCAAGCCTTGCAAAAGCGCAAGTGTCTGGAGCGGTTGACGCAAATCATGGCTGGCGGCGGCGAGAAAGCGAGATTTTGCGGCGTTGGCGCGGTCGGCCTCTTGTCGAGCGTTTTCGAGCGCTTGTTTGATCTCCTTGCGTTCGCTGATATCGGTGAAAGTGATGACAACACCTTCAACTTTTCCGTCATCGGCAAGGTAGGGAAGGATACGCCGGACGAACCAGACGCCCTTGGTGGTTTCAATCTCCCGGTCGATGGCATCAAGATTTTTGAGGACATTATGCGCATCCTCAGGCAGCGCCTGATCAGCCGAAAGCGATTTCAAATCAGCCAGCGGACGGCCCACATCGCCGGGGATAAGATTGAACAGCGACGTCGTGGCGGGCGTGAAAAAGCGGATGTTGAGCTTGGTATCGAGAAATAGCGTCGCGACATCGGTGCTGTAAAGAATATTCTGCAAATCGTTCGAGGTGATCCGCTGACGGTCGAGCGTTTCCTGCAACTGGCTGTTGAGTGCGGTCAGCTCCTCATTCAGGGATTGCAGCTCCTCCTTCGATGTCAGCAATTCCTCATTGGTCGATTGAAACTCCTCATTGACCGATAGCGCCTCTTCATTGACCGCACGTTGCTCTTCGCCTGAAATCTCAAGATTGTGGATTGCGCCCTGCAATTCGGTGCGCAGCGTTTCCAGCTCATGCTCAAGCTCGGCAACCCGCGCTGCGTTTTGGGGTGAGGCTGTCTGGCCCGGCTTGCTCGGTTTCAACGGTACATCGACAAAGCAGACAAGCAACAGCGATTCTCCGTCGCTTTCAACCGGTTTGACATGAATATCGAAAGCAATCACCTTGCCGCCCTGTTCGCTCCGCCCGCCGGTGACAATAATCGGCCCACCTGCTTGGATCGCCTGCTGGATTGCCGAACGCAGCTTGGTGCGCAGGCTTTGTGGGGCCATGGCGAGGATATCATGACTCGGGTGCCCCGGCGCGACGCGGAGGTAGCGTTCGGTTGGCCCGGTTGAGAAAAGCGATTCCTGCTTGCGGTTGATCAGCACTGCTGCGGGACAATGGGCTTCAACAAAAAGTCTCTGCACCAGATCGGCCAGCTTGTTTTGGTGTGCCGCTTGGCTCGTGCCAGTGCGCACAGCGCCGCGCGGCGTTTCACCGTGACCAAGCTGAAACCCGATATCACCCGGCTTGCTGTGGCCGATACGGCGGTAAAGTCGCTCGGTCTTTGAAATGATCTTGAAGCGGCTTTCATTGCTGCCAATCGTTTCGGCATTGCCGAGCAGCAAAGTGCCGCCTTCGCGCAGGGCAAAATGAAACAGCGCGATGACCTTTGCTTGCGCTTCTGGCCCGAGATAAATTAACAGATTGCGGCACGAAATGAAATCGAGCCGGGAGAATGGCGGGTCGGCCAGTACGTCTTGCACTGTGAAGACTACGGCGGCGCGCAATTCTGGCGAAACGCGGTAGCTATGATCCTGTTTCACAAAGAAACGCGCCAGCCGCTCCGCGCTGATCTGCTGCGCAATTGCATCGGGATAGACGCCGTCACGCGCCGCCGCGATGGCATCGGCATCGACGTCTGAGGCAAAGACTTGCAGCTTGATATCGCGCTTGCTCGCGATGATGGCCTCGCGGAACAGCATCGCGAGCGAATAGGCTTCTTCGCCAGTGCTGCACCCGGCGATCCAGAGGCGCAGCGGGCGATCACTTGGCTGATCGCGGACCATATCCGGCACAATCTTAGCGGCGAGCATATCAAACACCGGAACGTCGCGGAAAAAGCTGGTGACGTTGATAAGCAAATCCTTGGCGAGCAAATCCAGCTCCACTGGATCACCACGCAACTGGTCAAGGTAGGAGGGCATCGTGTCGCGCGCGGCAAGGCCCATCCGCCGTTCAATCCGCCGCTGGAGCGTGCCCATTTTGTAGAGACTGAAATCATGCGTGGTTGAGGTGCGGAGCAATTCGATGATCTCGGGCAGGCAGCTCGGGTCACTGCTTTGCTCCGTATCTGGGCGCGCCTGTCGTCGTGCCGGATCAACCAGCGCGTTGGCGATTTCACCCACGGGAAGGATCAGATCAACCGCACTTGACGCAATCGCCGATTTGGGCATACCATCATATTCGGCTTCATTTGGGTCTTGCGCAATGGTGAACCCGCCGGCGTCATGCAGCGTCTTCATCCCGAGCGAACCGTCTGCGCCAGTCCCTGAGAGGATCACGCCAATGCTGCGCGTTGGGCATTCTTCGGCGAGCGACTGGAGTAGAAAATCATAGGGCAGCCGCGCGCCGTGCCGGGCCGCAGGTATCGAAAGATGGAGTGCGCCCCCTTTAACCGCCAGATAGCTGCCCGGTGGAATGATGTAGAGATGATTAGGGGCGATTGACATGCCGTCACCCGCTTGCTGCACAACCATCGCCGTGTGTCCGGTGAGAAGGTCGGCCATCATGCTTTCATGATGGGGATCAAGGTGCTGGATCAGGATGAACGCCATCCCCGAAGAGGCAGGCAGGCTGTCAATCAATTTGGTGCAAGCATCCAATCCGCCTGCCGAAGCGCCAATGGCAACAATGGAAAAAGCGTTCGCAGGCGGGCCGCGTGGCGGTTTTACAGACTTTGATCGCTTGTTTGGCACTGAACCCATCCCCTATGAGTAGTATTCCGCAAGATTCTAACAATGCAGCAGCACGTATGTTCCACGCGGTGCAGTGTAGACTGGATGACTAGGGGCGCTTTGGCGGGATATGTCAATCAAGCGAGGCCATGGAACCTTTGCCAAATTGAGTAGTTTCCGAGTCTCACCAAGGCGATCGTTAATCCACTAAGTCCAACCTCGCCCGCAACCGGAGTGTGCTTCATGCAAAAGACCCATAACACCCTTTCAGAGCAAATCCGGATCCAGTCGGTTGAACTGCTCAACAAACATCTGGCGGCAGCGATTGATCTCCATGCGCAGTTGAAGCAGGCACATTGGAATGTGCGCGGGCCTAGCTTCATCGCCATTCATGAACTGTTTGACCGGGTTTCCGCTGAAGTTGAGAACTACTCTGACATGATCGCCGAACGCACAGGCGGGCTTGGCGGCACTGCGAATGGAACGATCCAAGTTGCAGTCGAGCATAGCTTCCTCATTCCCTATCCGCTCGGTGTTGCCGATGAGATGCAGCATTTGTTTGCGGTCTCCGGTGCGCTTGCGGCGTTCGGCGGTTCGGTCATCGAAGCGATTGCGAAATCAACTGAGATTGAAGATGCAACGACAGCCGACCTGTTCACCGAAATCTCACGCGGGGTTGATCAGCAATTGTGGTTCGTTGAATCGCATCTAGAGCCTAAATCCATCAAACCGCTGTCGCTCAAGCATGATCCCGCACGTCAGATCACGTCGATCAAACGCGTGAAGTGAGCGCAGCGTATGGCCAGCATCCTTGTCGTCGAAGATGAAGCGATCATCGGGATGCTGCTGTCTGAAGTGTTGGCAGGATTGGGCCATGATGTGATTGGCGTGGTCGCAACCGAAGCGGGCGCAATCGCGCTTGCCGCAGAATATCTGCCTGATTTGCTCATCGTCGATGCGGGTCTGACATCAGGCAACGGCCTCTCAGCAGTGGACGCCATTATCGCCACGCGCTTCGTGCCGTACATCTTCACGACCGGTGACGCGCTGAGGGTGAGGCTGAGCAAGCCCAATGCCATCATACTCGAAAAGCCGTTCAATGAAACCGATCTGGCGGACGCGATTGAACGCGCGTTTTCTGAGGCCGAGGCGTTACAAGCATGAGAGATTTTCACATATTGGGCCTATCCGGCAGCCTACGCAAAGCATCCTACAACAGCGCTGCCTTGCGCGCGGCTCAAGCACTCCAACCCGAGGGCGTGGTGATCACGCTCGCTGATATCTCGGCGATTCCCGTCTATAATGAAGATGTGCGTGAACAGGCCCTGCCGCAAAGCGTAGTGAAACTCGTCGAGCAAATCGCCAGTGCCGACGCTGTCCTGATCGCGACGCCCGAATATAATTATTCGATCCCCGGTGTGCTCAAAAACGCCATCGATTGGGTATCCAAAGCGCCCGATCAGCCCTTCCGCCGTAAGCCAGTCGCTATCCTAGGCGCAAGCATGGGTGGCATTGGCACCGCGCGGGCGCAATATGATCTGCGTAAGGTGTTCGTCTTTCTCGATGCTCACGTCCTTAACCAACCTGAAATCATGATCTCTGCCGCGCAGACGCGGTTCGATGCGGAGGGGCATTTGACGGATGAAATGACACGGAGTTTGATCGGGAAACAGCTGATCGCGCTCAAGGACTGGGCGCTTCGGCTGCGGGATTGATGGCCTGGCTCAATCGCGTGATGATCAACCGGGCGCGTGCGATTAAAATCCTGGTTCTGGCAATCTTTGCACTTGGCGCGCTTGCAATCGCTCTTCGGGCAAGTGCGCCTGAATCTGTCGATGTTATACGACTGACAGCCGGGCCTGCTGAACTCGTCTTGGCAGTCGTTGGACGCGTCCGGTCGGCCAACGTTGTCCATGTTCAGCCAGAAAATGCAGGCGCAATTGTTGCATTGCTGCATGATGAAGGCGATGAAGTCATCAAAGGAACGTTACTTGCTCAGATCCGTGCTGATCAGCAGATTGCCGCCATCGCCGCGACGGCCGCCCAGATCAAAAACTTCGAAGCACAATTGATCCTCGCCCGAACAAAACAGCGCCGCATCCAATCTCTTGCGGCTAAGGGGTGGGTCACAAGGGCGGTGCTGGACGAAGCCAATGCCGCCACAGCTGTGGCCGACGCTAGCCTTGAGGCGTCTCGTGCGAATGCCGGGCAAGCAGCGGCAACAGCGCGCGAGTTCGATGTATATGCCCCGATGACTGGGGTAATTCTCGCCTGTCCAGTAGATGCAGGACAAGTCGTTTCGGTCAGCAGCATACTCTTCGAAATGGGCTCGGCGGGGCCAGTAGAAATTGGGGCGGAGATCGACGAGGTTTATGCTGACCGTGTCCCTATCGAGGCAAAAATCACCCTTTCTCCATCGGGTAGCAGGACGCAATTTACAAACCGGATCAGTCAAATTGCACCGCGAGTAGACCCCGCAACCGGCGGTAGGCTAATGCGGTTCATTGCAAATAATGGCGATGATAGTTTGCGATCTGGCCGGTCAATCGACGTGACCATCATAGTCGCAAAACGAGACCGCGCCTTGTCTCTCCCCCGTTCTTCGGTGATCAAGAATCTTGGACAGAACCAAGTTTTCGTAGTTGAATCTGGAAAGGCGGTCATGCGCTCTGTGGAATTGGTTGATTGGCCTGGCGCCAATGTGATCATCACTGCGGGCGTGAAGGCAGGGGCGCTTGTCGTGCTCGATCCTCTCGCTGTGAAGGCTGGCAGTTCGGTCAAAGCCAAAAATGAAAGGGCCAATTAATGCTGTTCGCGTTGCGGGTCGCATTTCGCTATTTGACTGCGAACCGGGTTCAAACCGGACTGTTGATTGGTGGCGTTGCCCTCAGTGTCATTGTCTTCGTGTTCATGACGGCTCTTATTCGCGGACTTGCGATATTCCTAACCGCCCAAACTACGGGACAAATCGCTCATGTAGAAATTGAGCCGCTGCCAAAGATTTCTGAAGTTATAAGTGCCGACAATCGTTTCGCTGCCCAACCCATTTCGACGTTTCAACGACAACAAATCCGCAACTGGCAGATGATCGTCAGTCAGGCGGAGAGAGTAGATCATGTTGTTGCGGTTGTTCCCGAGGTGACCGGAAACGGCTTTCTGTTGCGTGGCACCGCTGTCGCGCCCGTTGCGCTACAAGGAATTGACCCGAGCCAAATCGACGCAATCATTCCGCTCACCAAATCCATTATAGATGGCAGCTCGGACTTATCGACGGGAGGTCTTGTGATTGGAGCGGAGCTAGCAGAGGACTTGGGGCTTCGCGCCGGTATACCTGTGCTGCTCCGCTCCGATCGCGGCATTGAGCGTCTCATTCCAGTGACAGGCATATTCCGCGTTGGACTTTCCAATGTAGATCGCCGTATCGCTTATCTGTCAATCGCTGTCGCCCGACCCTTGCTGTCGCTTCCAAATGGCGTCACGCCAGTTTCCATTAAACTCGATGACCCTTCGCTCGCGCTCTCTGTCTCGAAGCAACTTAAGCGGCAAATGCCGCTAAAAATTACCGCATGGCAGGAGAAAAATCGCAACCTACAAACTGCTCTGGTGTCGCAAGGGCGCACGGGCAATTTCATTCAGGCTTTTGCGATGATCGCTATCATGATCTCAATTGCCAGCGCGCTCTTGTTGACAAGTGTACGGCGGCGCGGAGAAATCGGGATCATGCGCAGCTTTGGTATTTCTCGAGGATTTGTCGCGTGTGTCTTTGTTTTCCAAGGCATCATCATCGGTTTGGTCGCCTCGCTCATTGGAGCCGGGCTTGGCTACTGGTTATGCTTGTTCTTAAGCGACGGATTGTCTGATCCTGCTAGCGGAACATCATTGCCAATTGCGCCGGACGAAGGCGGGTATCTACTGGTGATTATACTCACCGTCGTTGGCTCTGCGCTTTCAGCGATCCTTCCCGCCCGAGCCGCAGCAAGGCTTGATCCAGTCGAAGCGATTCAGCAATGACTCTGCTCAAAGCTCAAGGGATAACTAAGAGCTTCCGCACGGGCGAATTAGATACGCCTGTCCTGAAAGGGGTAAATCTCGCTCTTGAGTCGGGAGAAATGGTTGCGTTGTCAGGGCCGTCCGGTTCGGGAAAATCAACTCTGCTCAATATCTTGGGTTTGTTGATGCAACCAAGTGATGGCAGCTTGTCATTCATGGATGAAACCGTGTCGGGTCTGTCAGACAAACAGCTTTCCGCTATCCGTAACAAGCATTACGGTTTCGTTTTTCAGTTTCACCATTTGCTCCCCGATTTCTCTGCAATGGAGAATGCCGTGTTCCCCGCTGCAGCGCCCGCTGGCGGCATTTCGGCTGACATCAGAAACCGTGCAACCATGTTGCTTGATAGAGTGGATCTTTCTGATCGAATCGACTTTGCGGCGATGCGACTTTCAGGCGGTCAAAAACAGCGTGTGGCCATTGCCCGCGCGCTCATGAACAAACCAGAACTTGTGCTGGCCGACGAACCGACCGGGAGCTTGGACCGGGAGAATAGTGGACGAGTCATGGCTCTCTTGAGAGAAATAAACCAAGTCGACAAAACCACTTTCCTCATCTCGACCCACGACCCTGACATCGCTAAGCATTGCGACCGCCAGATTAAAGTTGTCGATGGACAAATAGGATAGCAAAAAAATGCTATTTAAGTTCCCTGACGCGATAAATTTTTTCTGTTCTTATCGAGTTTTACCAGCAGCACTTTGCATCTCCGCATCGATAGCCAACCTATGACAATGCGCTGACGGTTGCCAATAGTCTGATTCAGGATATTCCCCCGGAAATGATCAGAGTGTCGGCAGTCAAAATGGCGGTCAATCTTATCGTTTCTTCACTCGGGACAACTACCGACCGCCATTTCATCACTTTTGGCGTTTCATACCATTTGCGCGAGGATATCGCGGATAGCGACAAAAGCGAAGCAGACCGATGAATCCGCGACGCCGTAGGGTAGGAACAGGTCGTCGCCGACACGGATTGCGCCGCACGTGTAAACAACGTTGGGAACATAGCCCTCTCGGTCCTCATCAGCGGCCGACAGGATCGGGCTCGACGTTCGGCCAATCACCCTAGACGGATCATCCTTATCAAGCAGCGCGGCACCAATCGCATATTTGCGCATCGCGCCAACGCCGTGGGTGAGAACGAGCCAGCCTTCGTCAAGTTCAATTGGCGCGCCGCAATTGCCAATCTGCACCAACTCCCAAGGGAACTTGGGTTCGAGAAGCAAATCGCCACCCTCCCATTCATCAATCTTGTCTGAGCGAAGCACATAGAGGTTCTTGCCGTCTTGCCGCCCGATCATCTGAAACTGACCACCAATCTTGCGTGGGAACAGGGCCATACCCTTATTCCGCCCGGCCCCACCCTTGATTGGGGTCAGCGTAAAATCCCTGAAATCGCGCGTGCGCAGGAGTTCGGAACGGATATCGCGGCCGCTATAGGCGGTGTAAGTGCCAATCCATTCGCTCTTGCCACTTTCTCGCTCAAACTCGACCAGCCGCAGATCTTCCAAGCCATTGCGCTGTGCTTCGGTCATCGGGAAGATCACGGTGCCGGAAATGCTGCTTTCACGGTGGCGGTAAACCGATACCGCGCCATCCTCGGCACCTGCTTTTGCTTTGCCGAGCATCGCTGCGGTGGCAAAGGGTGGTTCGGGTAAAAGGCTGATCTGACGCCCGGAGGAAATGATCCCCTCGCGAAATGCGATGGTCGAGATATGCCCTTCGCCCACGGCGCGCAACGATAGTAAAATGCGAACGCTGCCCGGTTGCAACCCGGATTGATCGGGATGGCGTACAACGCTCGGGTTCATGAGAGCGGCAGCGGCATAGCTATATTCGTGACAGAAATACGCCCCAATCAGCCGCTTGGTCTGCCGCCGCAAGGCTGTGCCATCAAGCTGGAGCGCGGTTTCGATCTGTACGTAGCGATCATCAAAAACGCGCTCGATCTGCCAATGGCGATCCGCAAAATCATTGAGAACGATGCTCAATTCGCCGCGTACCGTTCGTGGATCAAGGCCGATAATGTCATCCACAAGTTTTCGAACTCTTTCGATATCTGGCCCAGACGCCTGCCAAGCAAGATGGAATGGCCGCACCACCACACGACCGGGATCGGCATGAAGACGCAATTCGTGTTGAACGAGTTCGACCATGCGGCTTTACCTTTGGATACTGTCGGCCTTCGCTATCAGGCTGTTGATCGCGCAGCTTGCCAGTTGATAAGCGAGCACCGACTCCGCGCCCTCATTCAAGTTCAGGCCGCGCGGGTTGATACCATCTTGGCAAGACCCCGTTAGTGGGTCGGCAACGGCAACGCCGCGATCATTAGCACCCAAAAACCAAGCATAAGCGAGGTTAGCAGAGGCAAGCCAGCGGGCATCTCGTGTCGCGTCAAAAGCGGCGCTTGCTGCGTCGATCGCCGCCCAGGCTTCGACAGGCTGTTGGTCGAACGGTCGCGGCGCAGTGAATTCGAAGCCGAAACTGTCTGACCCAATGGGGCGAAACCGACCGGAAGGGCTGATTTGCAAATCCAAAACCCACGTCAGCGTTTCAAGGCCGCACTTGAGGAGATCGGGGCGATCAAGCCGCATCCCAGCGCGGATCATCGCCTCCGGTATCCGGCAATTGTCATAGGCCAAGACACTCTCAAACCACGGCCATTCCGCGCGGCGCGTTTTGCTTAAACGGGTGATCAAAAACTCAGCGCCGTTGCCGAGGATGGACTGAGCGGTTGTATCGTTATGATCCGATGCCAGAACATAATCTGCGCCGAGCATTGCAAAGGCAGCAGCGCGCGGCGATCCAAAGTCTCGCGTACTGAACGCCGTCCGATCAAACAACCCTCGCGCCCAGGCTCGTAGTGATGCCGTCCGCCCTTCATGCGCCGTTGCCCCTAATGCCCAGAGCGCCCGACCGCAGCTATCCTCCGACCCGGCGGGTTCCAGCCAGTTACGAGCATATCCCATAAAATTGCGAAACTCGCCTGCCTCGTCATTCCATGCGCTTTGAACAAAGCTGGCAAAAACGGCGGTGAGGCGGGATCGGTGCGGTTCAGCATGGTCGCCGATGCGGTTCATCAGCATCAGCGCGCGAGCATTATCGTCGACGCAGTAGCCGTGGCTCCTGTCTGGCACCGAGAATATCGAATGCTGGAGGATGCCAGTGCTATCACAAATACGGAGCAGGCCTTCGATTCCCAAAGTTGGCGAAGGTGCCGCGCAGCGTGACTTTTCATCAATTTGAGTAGCGGTCACCACAGTCATACATTGCGCTGCAAATTCGGGCCAAATCATTGATCTACCCCGAAAATAGGCACGCTCCTGCATTGCCTGAAGTCGATCAGGTGCATCGAGCAACGCACCAATTTCCAGTGCCAAAGTTGCACTATCGTTAAACGGCACCAATACTCCGTGATCATCAGCCAACAGCTCAACCGCATGGGCGTAGGGCGTCGACACAATCGCCTTGCCCAGCGCAAGCGCATAGGAAAGCGTTCCCGAAGTCGCCTGATTGGCCCCGTGATAGGGTGTCACATAGATGTCTGCCGCCTCGATCAGATCGAGCAACATATCGGTTTCCAGAAACGCATTGATCCAGTGTATATGATCCTCAATGCCCAACTCGATGGCATGGTTTTGCAGGCGTTCGCGGTACGCCTCCCCTTCTCGCGCGATCAGATTGGGATGGGTCGCGCCGACTATGCAGTATAACACATCTGGATGCTCTGCGACAATTTCAGGCAGCGCAGCAATCACCGCCTCTATCCCCTTGCCCTGCGACAAAAGGCCAAAGGTCATGATCACTTGGCGGCCAGCAAATCCAAATTCTGCCTTGAACTTTGCTGACCGACCAAAGGGACGATCCGGAACACCGTGCGGGATGAGAACAATCTGCTTCGCATCCGCGCCAAAGATGTTGCGCAGCAAGAGGGCAGCGCGATCCGACATGACGATCAGTTTTGACGCCCGCGCAACCAGCCGCCGCATCACGCGCAGCTGATCGGCATCAGGATCGGGCATCACCGTGTGGAGCGTGACCATCAGCGGTGCTGCAATCCGGTCAATCAGTTCCAATATCTTGTCGCCCGCATAGCCACCGAACAGCCCAAATTCATGCTGGAGCCAGACGACATTCGCACAACTCGCTTCAATCGCGGCCGCAGCGGCGATGAAGCTGTCGGCATCATTCTCAACAATCACGCCCCGCACTGGCGCGGCAAAATCTATGTCGTTCGCAACCGGGGCCATCGCGTAGACATCGACGGCAACATTGGGAAACGCGCTGGTAATTGAAGCATGAATATCCGCAGTGAAGGTTGCAATGCCACACCTTCGGGGCGTGAACCCGCCAATCAACGCGATCCGGGTCGTCATTGGTTTAGTACGAACCAGCGGCTCAGCCGCTGCTGCCCCGTCCAACATGAAACTTTCCAACACAAGCCGGTCCACACCCGCACCCGATGACGGCAAAAAGCGCCCCGGCTGGCCCGGATGAGGGGACTGCCGAGGCGCGCTGGCAGGGAGGAGGGTCGCCAGCATACTCATAATCCTATCGACCTATGCCGTAGTAAGAGTTGACCATCATGCCATAAGCCGGGTCATAAACCGGGTAGGCTGTGGTTTCGTGCTTGGGCGCTTTGTCGAGCATTTCCTTGCTGATATCGACCACAAAGCCGTGCCGCGCGACGACATATTTGAGCTTTTTCCAAGGCAACGGATAATGATCCTCGCCCATCCCCAGAAAGCCGCCAAATGACATCACCGCATATTCAACCTGACCACTATGCTTGTTGACCATGAAGTTTAGAATTTTGCCAATCTTCTCGCCGTCTTTGTTATAAACAGCGGTTCCTTCAACCATATCCGAGGCGATCAGCGACGATGTTTCGACATATTCGGGTTCGTGGTCGGCCATGATGTGTCTCCCTCTGGGGTGTGAGAGGGGGTAACTGGCGGGAGCAGGAATTGTTCCGTTGGGCTGCGCTATTTGCACTTAACGCCCGCGCTATTTTATGACTGCATTGTTGGGGGGAGCTGACTGTCCGGATTTGAGCGTAAAGAGCGATAAGCGGACATTCCTTCATGTTCTGTCTTTTCGGCGGCAACTTCTTTCATTTGCCGGCATTGCTGAGCAAAAACGTTCAGTATAAAACCGCCATCAGCAATGGTTATGGGGCAGCCCCTCGTTCACAGGCCGCCAGAGCATCTAAAGCGAGCTGATCCGCAAAGGCGTTGTCTGACGGCTCCGAAAAATGCCGTAAATCATCGACCAGAGAACGATCTGCCGCCAACACGGCGGCTTCGAAAACGGGGGCCATCACAGTTTGGCCTCTTAGCGCTGACTTAACAAAAGGGAGTGCCACCACAGGATCGCGCTGCGCCAAGCCCAATATCGCCTCGGCCCTTACTGCCTCATCTTGATCCTGCGCCGCACCAATCAGAGCATTGCGCACCTCGTCCGTGTCCAATTCTTGTTGAGCTACCAACAACGTAGCCCAGTCGCGATTCGCTCGGTCTTGGTCGGTCATCATCGCGAGAAGCCGCCGAAAGTTCTCTTCCGCGAACGCGCTCCCGACTAACTGCACCTCATCGCTCGCGACTGCTCGCAGAAAGTCTGAAGGAGGCTGATACAATTCACTCATGTCGGCGTGATAGCACTTTTTGCAAGTGGCTGACATAGATAGCTGAGAAAGGCTATTTATCTCAGATGGTTAGGGATAGGCGACGGAGCCGCCTTCGGCGGGGTGTTCAGGAAGAACTGATCAAGTATTTCTGCGCTGGTGTAACGGCTCGGTCTGCGGCCCAGATTGCGGGCGTGAATTGCAACACTGCAATCCTGTTTTATCACAAGCTACGCGAGGTCATCTTTGCCGAGTTGGAGGCCGAAGCGCCCGAGCTGATGCGCGGTGAGATCGAGGTGGACGAAAGCTATTTCGGCGGCCACCGGAAGGGCAAGCGCGGACGCGGAGCGGCGGGTAAAGTGGCTGTGTTTGGCCTCTTGAAGCGGCAGGGAAAGGTTCATGTGGTGATCATCCCCGATGCCCGCTCAGACACACTTATTCCCATTATTCGCGAGAAAATCAGGCCGGATAGTATCGTCTACACCGACGCGTTCAAAAGCTATGATGTGCTCGACGTCTCGGAGTTTAAGCACCTGCGCATCAACCACTCAGTCCTGTTCGCTGACCAGCACAATCACATCAACGGAATCGAGAATTTCTGGAACCAGGCAAAGCGCCATTTGCGCTCA
>JANOXQ010000161.1:0-2457 GCA_031418495.1 Sphingomonadales bacterium | reverse complement strand
CACCATCTCCGAAAATGACGAGATCGGCATGGCCGCGATCAAGGCGCTGGCCTTCTACGCGCTCGGCTTCTTCTTTTTCCTGCAAATTCCGATGCTGGCCGCTTCGCTTGGCGGCGGCGGGCCTGCACTCGCCAATCAATTCGCATCGGCCATTGCAGCGGCGGGCGGGTTCGTTGCCGGTCGCGGTGCCACGGGAGCGCAAGCGACCAGCCGCGCCATAGAACGCGGCTTTGCTCGTGGCATCGCGCGGATGCGGACGTCTGGCTCGGTCAGCCGTGGAACAACATAAAGGAACAGGATCATGGGTAAGCGTATCATATTGATCTTGGCGGCACTGGCGCTGCTCACGCCGGTCAATCCCGGCATTGCCGCGTCGAAATCGCCAAAACTGGCAAAGTGCGATGGCAAGCAGCGCCGCCCGGCCAATCCTTATGGTTCGATCCTGCCAAGCGTCGATCCTTTAGCCGGAACTTCTACGCCAGCGGGCCAGCAAGAGGCAGAACGCAAAGGCGTTGAGGTGTTCCCTGAGAAATCCCACAATGCACCAAAGTCGGCAAGGCCGGTTGGCACATCTGAGCGTCAAGTGCCGCCGATTAGTAGCCTGTCCCCATCAACCTCCAACCAGAGCTGCTAAACGTCATGGCGGGCGGCGTTATCGACAAGGATGATCTCAAGGCCTATTTTGCGGAAGCCGCAAGCTGGGACCACGACCGCCTGATCGCGGCCAATCGCTCGAAGAGGCTGGCGTGGATGGCTGCGGGGGTCGCAAGCGGCCTTGCCATCACCGGGGTTGCTGCTGTGGCGATGCTCACGCCGCTCAAGACCGTCGCGCCCTATGTCATCACGGTCGATAAGGCGACCGGCGCGAGCGAAATCACCTCCCCGATGTCGGGCGACAAGCAAATCACTTATAACGAGGCGGTCGCCAAATATTTCCTCGCCGATTATGTCCGCAACCGAGAGGGCTGGATACCGCAGGCGCGCCAGGAATTCTTCGAGGGCGTGCTGGCGATGTCGTCACGCGACGAGCAAGCACGGTGGACGGCCTTTTACAGCAAGGATAATCCGAAATCGCCGCAATCGGTTTTCACCGATCTCGATACCGCGTTCATCGCGATCAAGTCCGTCACCTTCGTTTCTGCGAAGGTCGCGCAGATACGTTTTACTAAGACGCTCCAGCGCGGTTCGGTCGTTACCGACACCCCGGCTATCGCAACCGTGACCTATGACACAACCGATACACCGACCACCGAACAACAGCGGTTCAAAAACCCCTTGGGACTGGAGGTGCAGACCTACCGAGCCGATCTGGAGGTAACACAATGAGACGAATGAGCTGCCTGACGGCAATTGCGTTGATGATGGTCAGCACGCCAGCGTTGCCTGCCGAAACCCCGCACCCGACGGCGCAGGACAATCGCATCCGCGAAGTGATCTACAGCGACACCCAGGTTTTTCGCATCGTTGGCGTGTTCCGCTCCGCAACCCAGATTGTGTTTTCGCCCACGGAGCGCGTCGAGCATGTGGCGCTTGGTGACACCGTATCGTGGGAGGTCGCCCCTGCCGAAAACTCGCTGTTCATCAAGCCGCGCGAGCTGGCAGGGGCTACCAATCTGATTGTCATTACCCGTTCCAACGCGGGCAATCGCACCTATACATTCGAGTTGTCAGCACGGCGCGGGGCCATTGGTGCGCGTTCTGCTGACACCTTCTTCAAAGTGGTGTTCCGCTATCCGCGCGAAGAAGCCGCCGCCGCACAAGCGGCAGCGACGCAGGCCGCCTACACCCAAGCGGTTGCGCTGCAATCGGGCGCGATCCGCTCGGCGCTCGATCTCGCTGTTCTCGAAGGCAAGCGAAACCTGAGCTATACGGTGCAAGGGTCGCCCGCGATCCAGCCTTCCGAAATTACCGATAACGGCCAGTTTACTGCGCTGCGCTTTCCGAACCAGCGCGAGCTTCCTGCGTTCTTTGAGGTCAATCCCGATGGCAGTGAGAGTATCGTCTCGTTCGATGTCCGCGACGAATTTGTCGTGATCCACGGCGTATTTGCGCAGCTTCGCTTGCGGCGCGGCAAGGAAGTGCTGTGTATTTTCAACGAGGCGAGGGATTTTTACGGACGCGACCCAAAGACCGGCACCGCATCAAGCATCGTCGAACGCACGCCAAATCAAGGAAATGGGGAGCCAAAGTGATGGCCGAAATGTCAAATGGCGAACGTGCAACTGTCGATCAAACTCCTGATCCGCAGGACATTGACCGCGCCCCGGCCACCGAGCGCGCCAGCAAAATGCCGTCGATCCCCGGCACGACAATGGACCCGAAAAAGATGATCGGCTTTGCCGCTGCTGCCGGAGCCATCATGTTCACGGTGCTGGCGCTTGGGACCGGCCTGACGGGCAACTCCACGCTTCCTCCGGTGAAACCCAAACCGGCGCTCGAACCCGCGCAATATGATCC
>JANOXQ010000160.1:0-11973 GCA_031418495.1 Sphingomonadales bacterium | reverse complement strand
CTGAGGTTGAGCCAGTCGCAGTAGCGGCGGCGGCGCTTCAGCGGCTGCGCGCTGAGTTGGTCGATCTTGAGGCGATGGCCGACGATCCCGAAATGCGCGATATGGCCGCCGAAGAAGCGCAATCAATCCGCGAGACGCTGCCCGCCGCTGAACGCGCGCTGGCGCTGTCGCTACTCCCCAAAGATGCGGCTGACGAACGCTCGGCGATGCTTGAAGTCCGTGCAGGGACGGGCGGCGACGAAGCAGCGCTGTTCGCGGGCGATCTCTTCCGCATGTATCAGCGTTATGCCGAAGGGCAGGGGTGGAAGGTTGAGCTGATCTCCGCCAGCAGTGCAGAAATGGGCGGCTATAAGGAAGTCGTCGCAAGCGTCACCGGCAAGGGCGTATTCGCGCGGATGAAGTTTGAAAGCGGTGTTCACCGTGTTCAACGTGTTCCGGTAACTGAGTCCGGCGGGCGAATTCACACCTCTGCTGCGACCGTCGCTGTGCTGCCCGAAGCCGAGGAAGTTGATGTTCAGATTGATGACAAGGATTTGCGGATTGATATTTACCGCTCATCCGGCCCCGGTGGGCAGTCAGTCAATACGACGGATAGCGCAGTGCGGATTGTGCATATCCCGTCGGGGCTGGTTGTCATCCAGCAGGATGAAAAATCTCAGCATAAGAATAAGGCCAAGGCGCTCCGCGTACTGCGGACACGGCTGTATGAGCTTGAGCGCGAGCGGCTGCATTCGGCGCGGGCTGGTGCGCGCAAATCGATGGTTGGTTCTGGTGACCGAAGCGAGCGTATCCGCACCTATAATTTCCCGCAGGGGCGCGTGACTGATCACCGGATCAACCTAACGCTCCACCGCCTGCCCGAAATATTGGAGGGCGCGATGGAGGAACTGATCGGTGCGCTGATTTCAGAGGATGAGGCGTCGCGGTTGGCGGCGGCAGATGAATGATGTGCGCAGCGGTCTGGCCGATGCAGCGCGGCAGCTAAACGCGATCAGTGATACCGCTCGGCTTGATGCGGAATTGCTAATGGCGCACGCGCTTGGGGCTTCGCGTGAGGTGATGCTGCTGTCGCGGCTTGAGGATGAAATGCCAGCGGAGTTTGACGCTTTGCTCGCGCGGCGGATGGCGTCTGAACCCGTTGCGTACATCACCGGCACGCGGGCTTTCTGGACGATTTCACTCGACGTAACCCCCGCCGTGTTGATCCCGCGCCCTGACAGTGAGACGCTGATTGAGGCGGCGGTCGGTCACTTTGGGAAGGCAGGGCCAAAGCGCGTGCTTGATCTTGGCACCGGATCAGGCGCGCTGTTGCTGGCGGCACTGAGCGAATGGCCCGATGCCAGCGGGGTAGGGGTTGATGCTTCCGACGCGGCGCTCGCGGTGGCCGCTGCTAACGCCAAAAGGCTTGGCCTCGCAGATCGCGCAGCCTTTGTGCTTTGCGATTGGGGGGAAGGGGTGGACGAGCGGTTTAATCTGATCCTCTGTAACCCGCCCTATGTCGAAAGCGGAGCAATGCTTGCGGCGGAGGTTGCGGATTATGAGCCAGCGTCTGCGCTATTTGCTGGTGAGGACGGTCTGGAAGATTATCGGCATTTGATGCCGCAATTTGCGCGGCTGATGGAGCCGGGTGCGATCGTTGCGCTTGAGATTGGTGCTGAGCAGGCTGAGTTGGTTTCGGCGCTGGCGCTTGAGGCTGGACTAAGCGCACGCTGCTTTCAGGACTTGGCGGGGCGCAGCCGCTGTCTGCTATTGTCGCAGCTGTATCACCAGATCAATTGATGATTGCGACGCTCATTTGCCAACTTATCCTCAAACGCGCGCGGGTGAATAAACTCATCGGCAAACCAAGGATAGCGCGCTTGGTCAAAACAGCGGTGCGCCCAGTTAATTGCTTCACGAACTGGAAGTGAGTTTGAGCCTGATCGATCAAAGGAGAGCCACAATTCAAATTTCAGAGCAACCGGAACCTCAAGTGGGATCAGTCGTGCTGAAATCGCGCCTGCATAGGTCGGCAAAGCACCGATGCCAATGCCGCCCGCAATAGCGCCTAACAGCGAATGACCCGTGTTAAACTTGGCGGCAACCAATTGACGTGCGCCATCTTCGCCAAAAAAAAGGCTGACAGCATCGGATTTTACTCCCGGTGCACTCAGCAGCACGAGCCGGTGATCGTGGACGTCGTTCATCGAGGTGGGCATTCCGTGTTTGGCAAGATAGGCTTCGCTGGCAAAAAGCATTTGATGCACTGTCGCCAGTTTCTTGACGATTGCATCTGGGTCGGTTGGTTTGGCAAACCCAATGCGAATATCATATTCGGCCGAATGAATCCGATTTTGGTCAAAATCATTATCTAGGACGACGATATGGCTGGGCAGTCGCTCATACAAATCGCTCAAACGCGGTGTCAGCCAATAGGATCCGATCCCTTCAGAGCAGGAAATTCTTAGCTCGCCCTGCTGAACAACGATATTGTTTCCAGTACCGCGTTGCAGCTGCGTGCTAAACGACTGCATCTCCATCGCTACGTCGAGGATTGCTAGGCCATCCTCGGAGAGCGATATGCCTTCGCGAGACCGCTTAAACAGCGTCGCACCAAGCGCCTTTTCGAGGCGTTGTACGCGCGCGCGAACGGTATTTACCGAACACCCTAACTTTATCGCGGCCTGCCTAAAGCTCTTAACGACAGCGACCGTCTTAATAAGATTAAGATCATCCCAATGAACGCCATCGAGTCGTTCAAAAAGCGCATTATGTTCAATCTGTTGAACACCCTGTTCTTTTTTTTGGATATCAACAAATTTTTGACGAGAATCTAATATAAGGTGGTTTATAACCATGATATATCGTTAACAGAAATTAAGGTATGCATCAATGCAGCATGTTGATCTAAATCAGGATAGGATCCGATTTCGTAATATTGCCTTTTCGCCAAAGGTTGACAGATGTGTTGCCTATGCTGCAAAATCTGGGCTTACCCTCGTGTCGACCGATTGGAGTGAGGTAAAACCTATCGTTGATACACTAAGATCAACAATGCTGCTTGCCAGCGACGAGGCCATTCTGGCGGTTGTATCGCGAAATACAGATATTTTGCGGGTTTTGCGTTCAAAAAGAACTCAATGTGAGATCTCAGGCTTAGTCGCTTATCTTCCGCTTAATGAGGTTGGTGCTGAAGCCTTGGCTGAGGGTGTCTTCGACGGGTTTTGTCCTGATCCTGAATGGATTTGCCCGGTGGGTGTTGATCCAGCAGCGGTTTATTTATGGTTGGTTTATATGCCATCAAGTTTTGGAAGATCAATCGGGGCCGTTACAGCTCTTTTCGATGAGATCGCGCCTCGTGGCTGCCCCTTGTTTTCGCGTTCAATCACGGATCATTCGCAACGGCTAGGTGCGGCAATGGGATTTATGGATGCAAAGGCTTATTTTCCAAATTGCCAAACCGGGCTATTTGTTATTTTTCCACAAAAAAGCCCTGAGATTATTGTTAAGCGAGATATAAAGACGAAAGTAGCACGTACATTTGAAGATGTTTGTCAGGTATTTTCAGTACGATCAGCTACTTATATAGCTGAGCAATATTGCTATTACTCAGAAGAGTTTGACGGGAATGATTTTTGCGCAACCCACATTTTGGGTGCAGTTAATGGGGACCCTGCCGGTTGCATAAGATTACGGTTTTTCTCGTCATTCGCAAAAATCGAAAGGCTAGCGGTTCGGGCAGATTATCGTAACAGTCGGCTTTCGTTTATCTTGGCACGTCAGGCGATCGAACATTGCCAAAAAAAGGGATATACAAAAATTTACGGTCATGCGCGGCTTGATCTAGTAAGCTTTTGGAAGGTATTCGGATTTCGTCACCGCAAGGATAGGCCAGAGTTTTCGTTTGCAAATATCAAATATGCTGAGTTGGAGCTTGATTGCCCCGCTTTAGAAGGGGCGATTAGCCTGAGCGATGACCCTATGCTGCTGATCCGCCCTGAAGGCGACTGGGATCGACCGGGACCGCTTGATCGGTCAGAGTCAGAAAATGATCCCTCTCGAAAAGCTATGATTGCGTCGCGAATGCGTACTGTTTTTGGACAAAATATTTCAAATTAAGATTTCTTTGGGGGCAAAGTCTAATTTTGGATCAGCTTTTCGAGCTCTTGGAATTTGTCTGTCGGGAATTAATCCTATTTTCGGCAGTGGGTTTCCTTATTGGCGGGGTTGATGAGCTTATTGTGGATACGATTTGGATAGTCCGCCAACTCTGGCGGAAATGGTTTGTATATCCTAAATTTGGTCGCAGTACGAGCAAGACAATCAAGCCTCCTTGCAGCCCGGGTAATCTTGCGGTTTTTGTGCCTGCTTGGGATGAGGCTGCAGTTATCGCAGATATGCTGACCTCTGCAATCAGCCGCTATCGCGGCGCTGAGTACGCGATTTTTGTAGGATGCTATCCAAATGATCCGGAGACAATTGACGCTGTCGAGTCTGTTATGAGCCCACATATCCGGTTGGTGGTATGCGATAATGATGGCCCATCTACAAAAGCAGATTGCCTCAATACACTATGGTGTGCGTTGCTGGCTGAGCAATCATTGAATAAGACGCAGTATAAGGCGATTATACTGCACGATGCTGAAGATCTGGTGAGCCCTGATGAGCTTATCATCTTTGATCGGTTGATAGAAAACAACGCGCTGGTTCAACTTCCTGTTATCCCGATTATCGATCCTGAGAGTCGCTGGATCGCTGGGCATTATTGTGACGAATTTGCTGAAGCGCATTGCAAGACACTTGTCGTCCGCGAATTTTTGGGCGCGGGCGTACCAGCTGCCGGCGTTGGCTGTGCTATCCGCTGTGATGCGCTGTTTCGCTTGGCCATAGAACGTGGCGGTGATCCATTCGATGTAGATAGCCTGACCGAAGACTATGAACTGGGCCTTCGCCTTCATGGGCTTGGTGAAAAGACCATTTTTGTCCGGCTTCCTCAGCACGACAAGCTCGGTATGGTTGCAACAAAAGCACATTTTCCAGCAACGCTTGAAACTGCTGTGAGACAAAAGACGCGTTGGGTTACAGGCATCGCGCTGGCTGGCTGGGATCGGCTTGGTTGGACCAAAGGTGTATTTGAATGCTGGATGCGATTACGTGATCGCCGAGCAGTGATTGCGGCGGTGATCCTAACATCGGCATATTTGGCAGCGATTATTGCCTTGATGTTAATGCTGGTCGGGCTTTTCACTGGAAAAAAATCTGAAATTGTCAGTGGCGTGACTGAAGCACTGGTTGCTTTCAATGTTGTCCTACTTTTATGGCGGATGGGGGTGCGAAGCTATTTTGTTACGCAGCTTTATGGGTGGCGTGAAGGCTTAATCTCAATGCCACGAACATTGGTTGGAAATGTTATCGCTATTATGGCTGCCCGGCGCGCGGTTGTTCAATATTGGCAGATTGCAAAGGGTCAACGCCCAATATGGGACAAAACAGCACATAAATTTCCCGTCATAAAAGATCGACCTTGATGCAAAAGAACCGAGCATTACGCGCAACAGTGATCCTCATGCTAAGTTGGGTTGGGCTACGAACGTCGTTCCTGCTGACTGCACCCGGTGCTGATATACGATCGCAACACAATGGCGTGCGCGTACTTGCATCCTCTTCAGGTAAGGTGTTGGTAAACGCGGAACCACTCTCATTTGCTGTTGATACAAAGCGCGAATATCGATCAAGTCAATTCTCCGTTGCCAAAGCAGGTTTTTACGGACCATTAGCTGCGGCGAATCCCCAAGTACTTGCAGCCAGAGTGACAGTTGCCCATGAAACAGTCGTAATAATGCCAACATTGGTCGCTTCACCCGGTTCACAGCCGTTTCTTGGTTTAAACGAAAACGCTGTAAAAGTTGCATATGCGCCAACACGTTCTCGCCGACCTCTTGATCTCGGCGCCTCGGTTTGGGCTATTTTAAGGCCTGCAAGTTCAGTGTCGACGCTTGCCACCAATGGTCAACTGGGCGCGAGTCAAGTAGGTTTGCGGCTTCAGCAGCCACTGCTTCGCTTTAACGCAGACAACTCTATTGCACTTAACTTTAGGCTATCGACGTCGCTTGATCAGAAGGGTGCGGAAGCAGGTGCCGGCCTTGCGGTTCGCCCAATTGCCGATGTGCCTGTTGAGCTCATTATTGAGCGACGGATTGCAATTGAGCGGGGTGCCCGCAATGCGATGGCTGTGATTTTGGCTGGCGGCATTGATGACAAAAGCATTGATAGAGGCTTTACTCTATCAGGATATGTCCAAGGCGGCATAGTTGGTTTTTCACGCAAAGATGCTTTTATTGATGGTGCTCTTCGGGTTGAACGCGCGCTATTTGATCGCAGCGGTACTGAGATTCGCATTGGTACCGGACTTTGGGGGGCAGCGCAGCCCAAGGTTTCGAGAATTGATCTTGGCCCTATACTAGCTATCAAGCAAAAGTTCAGTTCAGCCAATATCCGTATATCGGCCGAGTATCGCTGGCGCGTTTCAGGTGATGCACGCCCAGCCTCAGGGCCGGCGTTTACGGTTGGAGCCGATTTCTGAGCCTATACGCAGATTGCTTTATCGCAATCATGTATTCGCCAGTTTCCCCAGCGGCATCTCTGCGTTAGAAGCGTTGTGCCCATGCAAATCTATCTTCCTATCGCGAACATGTCGGTTAACGCTCTGATGATGATCCTGCTCGGCGGGGGCGTTGGTCTGTTATCGGGTATGTTCGGCGTCGGGGGAGGGTTTCTGACGACCCCACTGCTGATCTTTTACGGCATTCCGCCCGCAATTGCGGCCGCATCTGCGGCAACGCAGGTAACAGGCGCGAGTGTGTCGGGTGTCCTCGCGCATCTTGAGCGTGACGGTGTTGATCTACCAATGGGTGCATTCCTTGCAGTCGGGGGTCTGTTAGGTGCGATTGCAGGGGCTGGAATATTTGAAGTGCTGCGCAGCTACGGCCAGATCGATACCGCAATTTCGATTCTTTATGTTGTTCTACTCGGTTGGATCGGCTCATTAATGGCACGTGATGCGTGGCGCGACATCGCCGCCACGCGCAGTGGTCAGGCCCTCGCACCGCGCCGCCGCAACCATCATCCACTTGTTGCGAACCTTCCGCTAAGATGGAGATTCTATAAATCTGGTATTTATGTGTCACCGCTTGCTCCGTTAATTCTTGGCTTTGTGACTGGGATTATGACGATACTTCTGGGTGTCGGGGGTGGGTTCATCATGGTTCCTGCTATGATATATCTGCTTGGCATGGCGACGCGCGTGGTGGTAGGCACGTCGCTGTTGCAGATACTAATCGTTACTGCCTTTACAACGATGGTACATGCACTGACTACGCAAGCCGTTGATATCGTTCTCGCTGGTCTTCTCCTGATTGGCGGTGTGATTGGCGCACAAGTCGGAACCCGCGTCGCGGCAAAGCTCCAGCCGCAAAAGCTGCGGATGCTGCTCGCAGTGATTGTCCTTGCGGTTGCGCTGCGCATGTTGCTTGGGCTGAGCTTCCGCCCGAGTGATATTTTCTCAATTGACATGGTGTCATGATCCATCGCAATATTTTTTTGGCCATTTCGCTTTTTGGCCTGACCGCAGCACGCGAGCCGGTGCTGGTGCCAGATGTTTCGCAGCGTGAGATTGACATCGTTTATAGCTTCACTGGGGCTGAGCTTCTCCTTTTTGGCGCGATCCTTTATCCTGATGGGCGAACACCGACAGGCGACGCCGATATTGCAGTCGTGTTGCGCGGGCCAACCACATCGATAATTTTGCGCGAAAAGCAAAAGCTGATTGGCCTGATCTGGGCCAATGCTGACAGCGCCCGGTTTCAGTCGGTTCCTGGCTATTATGCGATTGCTACCTCGCGTCCGCTCGAAAAGATGATCGATGAAAGGACGTCGGCGATCTATGAGCTTGGCCTTGGTAATATTCAGCTCTCCCCGAGCGATGCAGAATCTCCTGACCGGCAAAAGCGCTTTGAAAACGGCCTTATCGCCCTCCGTAGCAAGACGGAACTTTTTGCAGATCGGCCCGGCTCGGTCGAAATCACTGATGGGGTGCTTTACCGTGCTCGGCTTTATATCCCGGCGCGGGTACCGACCGGGCGCTACACAGCTGAGACATTCCTGATCCGCAACGGTAAGATTATTGCTGCGGCCACGCGCGATGTTGAAATACGCAAGTCTGGTTTTGAACGTTTCGTGGCGCGTGCCGCTGAGACATCTCCCTTTACCTACGGCTTGAGCGCCGTTGCGCTCTCGCTGGCCTTTGGTTTTGCTGCGAGTGCGATCTTCAAGCGATTTTAACGTTCGTCCGTTAACCACAGCTTGTTGTCGAGATATTTTGACCGAACAGGAGCAAAAATGGACTTTCAGTCGCACGGCCGTTTTGGGCAAGCAGATGAGCATGTGAACATGCCAGCGGCGGTTCCAGCTGCAGCTCAACATACCACACATATCGGTTCGGTGCTCGATATCTCGGGTTCGGCTTCGCGAGTGCTGCTGAGTTCTGAGGCGATGACGACGCTTTCTACGGCAAGCGACCCAAGCCTCGCCGCTGCCGGACAAGTAGGCAGTCAGATTAAGGTCAAAGTCGGATCGACTTGGCTGATTGCCAACGTCCGCACACTCTCCAAAAGTTTTGATACGCCGGGGCATGTAGTTGCGATGATCGACTTTCTGGGTGAGGGCGATGAAGAGCGGCTTACGGGCAAAATCTATAATTTCCGTCGCGGCGTCACCCGCTATCCGCGCCCCGACGACTTGGTTTACGCGGCATCGTCGGAAGATATGCGTCAGCTTTACGCGTCGGATAGTCATGCCAATATCGAAATCGGCACAGTGTATCCTACTTCGGATGTGCGCGGCGCGCTTAATGTTGATGCGATGCTCGGCAAGCATTTCGCGCTGCTTGGTTCGACCGGTACGGGTAAATCGACTTCGGCGGCGCTGATCCTCCACCGCATTTGTGAGCTTGCGCCGCAAGGTCACATCGTCATGATCGATCCGCACGGTGAATATTCGGCTGCCTTCAAAACCAATGGTGCGCTGTTCGATGTTAGCAATCTGGCGATGCCCTATTGGCTGATGAATTTTGAAGAGCATTGCGAAGTGTTCCTCTCGACTGAAGGTAATGAGCGTCAGGTTGATGCTGACATTCTGTCGAAGGCTCTGCTCGCCGCGCGCACCAAGAGCCGGGTGGCCGAAGGGATTGCGAAGCTGACGGTCGACTCGCCCGTGCCCTATCTCCTCTCCGATCTCACCGCGATCATTCAGGCAGAAATGGGCAAGCTTGATAAGGCGGGTGAGAATGCGCCCTATATGCGCGTCAAAACCAAGATTGAGGAAATCAAATCCGATCCGCGTTACACCTTCATGTTTTCGGGCATGATGGTTGCCGATACGATGGCGGGCTTCCTTGCCCGGATTTTCCGTTTGCCCGGAGACGGCAAGCCAATCTCGATCATTGACGTTTCGGGTGTGCCTTCGGACATTACCTCGGTCGTCGTCGCGGTGCTCAGCCGGATGGTGTTTGATTATGCCATCTGGTCGCGCAATGAACCGCAGCGGCCGATCCTGCTCGTCTGTGAAGAAGCGCACCGCTATGTCCCGTCTGAGCGTAATGCCCACAAAAGTTCAGTTGGCAAAATCCTCGGCCGAATTGCCAAGGAGGGACGGAAGTACGGCGTCTCGCTTGGCCTGATCACGCAGCGCCCGTCCGATTTGGCCGAAGGCGTGCTCTCACAGTGCGGCACGATTATTGCGATGCGACTTAACAATGAGCGCGACCAAGCGTTCGTCAAGGCCGCAATGCCTGAAGGTGCGCGCGGCTTTCTTGATACCATTCCGGCGCTGCGCAACCGTGAGTGCATCGTCTGCGGTGAGGGCGTCAGCATCCCGATCCGTGTCGCAATGGATGATCTTGAGGAAAACAAACGTCCGGCCTCAAGCGATCCCGTTTTCACTCAGCTTTGGCAGCAAGCCGGCGGCGAGGATGAAATTATCACGCGCGTTATCAAGCGCTGGCGCAGTCAGGGTAAGTAGCTCTAAAACAACCCCTCTATCCTCCCTTCGCTGTCAAGCTTGATTGCTTCTGCCGCTGGAACGCGGGGCAAGCCGGGCATCGTCATAATCTCTCCGCAGATTGCGACGATGAAGCCAGCGCCCGCCGCCAGCCGCACCTCGCGGACATGGACGGTATGCCCGGTCGGCGCGCCGAGCAGGGCAGGGTCGGTTGAAAAGCTATATTGGGTTTTGGCCATGCAGACGGGCAGGTGGCCGTACCCCGCCTTCTCCCATGTTTCGAGCTGACGGCGAATACTTGGATCGGCAACGGCTGAGGCCGCACGGTAAATCCGGGTGGCGATGATATTGATCTTTTCAAACAAGGTTTCGCCGCTATCATAGAGTGGCGCGAACTGCGCGGCCCCGTCTGCCAGCTTCACAACGACATGCGCCAAATCCTCAGCACCCGCACCGCCTTCTGCCCAATGACGACTGAGGATCGCCTCGCAGCCATGTGCTGCGGCGACGTCTCGGATGACGGCAATCTCGGCGTCACTATCGCTCATAAAATGGTTGATCGCGACGACCGCAGGCACACCGAATTGGCGGATATTTTCGATGTGGCGGATCAGGTTGACACTGCCGCTCCGCACCGCCTCAACCTCCTCAACCCCCAGATCAGATTTGGTCACACCGCCGTTCATTTTGAGCGCACGGACGGTTGCGACGATGACGACTGCGCTTGGGTTAAGTCCGGCCTGACGGCATTTGATGTCAAAGAATTTTTCGGCCCCCAAATCGGCACCAAAGCCAGCCTCAGTCACCACATACTCGCCAAGCGATAGCGCGGCTTTGGTTGCGATCACTGAGTTGCAGCCGTGTGCGATATTGGCGAATGGGCCGCCGTGGAGGATCGCCGGATTGCCCTCAAGCGTCTGGACGAGATTGGGCTTGATTGCTTGGGCGAGCAGTACCGCCATCGCGCCGTCAGCCTTCAAATCACGCGCGGTCACTGGCTGACGGTCACGGGTGTAGGCGACAACAATCCGCCCGAGCCGTTCTTCCAAATCCTCCAGATCCTTGGCGAGGCAGAATATCGCCATCACTTCAGAGGCAACGGTAATATCAAACCCGCTTTCACGCGGATAACCGTTCGCAACGCCGCCGATTGATTGAACGATATCACGCAGCGCGCGGTCATTCATGTCCATCACTCGCCGCCACACGATCCGCCGCACATCAATGCCAAGTGCATTGCCCCAATAGATATGATTGTCGATCATCGCCGCGAGTAGATTATGCGCCGTCGTAATCGCGTGAAAATCGCCGGTGAAATGGAGGTTGATGTCTTCCATCGGCGCGACTTGCGCATAGCCACCCCCCGTCGCCCCGCCCTTGGTGCCAAAGCACGGCCCAAGCGAAGGTTCGCGCAGCGCCAGCACCGTTTTGCGGCCAATCCGGTTGAGCGCATCCGCTAGCCCAACCGAGGTTGTCGTCTTGCCCTCACCCGCAGGCGTCGGGTTGATCGCAGTCACAAGGATCAGCTTGCCTTTCGGCCTGTTCGATGCGGGTGGAAGCGCAAGTTTGGCCTTATAATGGCCGTAAGGTTCAACCGCCGCTTCCGCGATGCCGAGTTTGCGGGCGATTTCAGCGATTGGCAAAAGCGTCGCTGCGTTCGATATGTCTATGTCAGTCTGCATAAGCATTGGTAGCCAGACAGACGGCGGGTTGGCAAGTGTGACCCCGTCAGTTCTGCCTTCGCTTTAGGACGATAGCTCCGCCTCTTGAGCTTCTGACGCCTCACCTTGAGGTTGTTCTCCCTCAGGCACGAAGCCGAAATATTTATTTCTTGCGGCTTTTGCGGCTTTGAGGAGGGGTTCTGCGTTGGCTTTACGGCTGGCGAGGACGGCGGCATGTTCTGGTTTGGTGAGTTCGCGGGTGTAGCAATTGCCGTCG
>JANOXQ010000159.1:0-13791 GCA_031418495.1 Sphingomonadales bacterium | reverse complement strand
AAGTGCTTGATCGCACCATATCGGGCGGCGTGACTGTGAACGATGTCGTTTTCCACGTTTCGATGGAGGAGCTTCCCTTTGGTGGGGTCGGCCCATCAGGCATGGGTGCTTATCACGGGCAGGAGGGCTTCAAGACATTCAGCCACGCCAAGAGTGTTTATAAACAGCCAAAGGTCAATTTGGCGAAACTAGCTGGTTTTATGCCGCCTTATGGCAAAGCGACTTCGGCGGCGATTGCCAAGGATTTGAAGGTCTAGGCTATGGCAGATTGGCGTTCTGATTTCGCCAATCTAAATTTTTAATCGCAACTCATCTTGCACATACCACGTTCTTTGATATAATGTGAACACTGATAACAATGTGGAGTGGGTCGTGCAGTTTAAGGCTATTGTTGCTTTGAGCGCAGTTGCGCTTTCGGCCTGCACGTCCGCTCCCCTTGCGCCAAAGGCTGATCCACCGGTCAGTGTCCGGCTTGGTCAAGTGCAAGCCGCAGATACTGCGCAGTCGGTTCGCGGAGCTGGTACGCTTGCGCTTCGGCTTGAAACACCGCTTGGCTTTACATCGCCAGGTCGGATAGCCCGAATTCTCGTTCAGGAAGGCGATGTCGTTCGGCGCGGTCAGCTTCTTGCGCTACTTGATACGACTTCGGTTGAGGCTGATCTTTCGGCTGCGTCCGCTGAACTTGTTCGTGCCGAGGCGGAACTGAAGCGTTCCTCAGTCTTGCTCAAGGATGGTTGGGTAACACAGCCTCGGGTTGATAGCGCGCGTGCGAGTGCGGAATCTGCGCGCGCAGCGGTACGTGCGCGCCGTTTTGCGAGCGATACCGCACGTATCCTTGCGCCCAACAGTGGAATTATTCTTGCACGCGCGGCTGAGCCTTCGCAAGTTGTTGATGCCGGCACGCTCGTTGTTGTTCTTGGTGATGCAGGTGGAGGCTTTGTCCTTCGCATTGCGTTGAATGATCGCGATGTAACGCGTATCGCGCGCGGTGCGTCAGCACTCGTCGAATTTGAAGGGCTTGGATCAAAACCGTTTAGAGGGCAGGTGATCGAGGTTGGCGGCCGTGCTGCGGCAGGTACGGCGGCGTTTGAGATTGAAATTGCAGTGCCGCGTGATCCCAGATTGCGGTCGGGAT
This sequence comes from Sphingomonadales bacterium, assembly GCA_031418495.1. Lineage (GTDB taxonomy): Bacteria > Pseudomonadota > Alphaproteobacteria > Sphingomonadales > Sphingomonadaceae > Aquisediminimonas. The sequence continues at coordinate 12,656 of JANOXQ010000159.1, read as the reverse complement.
TGATTGGTTCTGCAACGATTAGTGTAGCCCCGGCGGCAGTACCGAGTGGTCAAATGCTGGTGCCACCAACTGCGCTATTCTCACCGCGCGCAGGTGCTGCGCTCGTTTATGTGATTGGCGATGATAACCGTGCGCGGCTCAGAACCGTCAAGATCGATGAAGCGCGTGACGGCGGTGTCATCGTTACCAGTGGCCTGTCGGCAGGAGAATGGGTTGCAGTGGCGGCGATTGATCGTCTGCGCGATGGGCAGCAGATCGTTCCAGTGAAGATGCGATGAACATCGCCGCTTTTGCGGTGCGCCGCTGGCAGATTACGCTCGTTGCTTTCCTTTTGCTCGCACTGCTCGGTATCAACGCATTCCTCACGATTCCGCGCTCGGTTGATCCGCATTTCCCGATCGAAAATACCATCGTTACCGTTTTTCTCCCCGGCGCTGATGCCGCTGAGATTGAAGAAACAGTTGCTAAGCCGATTGAGGATGTTCTGCAGGGGCTCGATAATGTCCGAGATATTCGTTCAACGAGCAGTGACGGTGTTGCGGTTGTCAACGTCAATTTCATTTACGGGACTGATGCCGAACAATCGCTTGACCGCACGATCCGAGAGGTGAGTGCGATCCGCGCGCAACTGCCAAGCGGTATTGCTCGGCTTGAATTTCGCCGCCCACGCACGACTGAGGCCGCGATACTTCAGCTCGCGTTGGTGGGTGAAGACGCGTCATGGCGGCGGATTGAGAAATATTCGGCTGATTTGCGCGATGTGCTGAACATCGTTCCCGGCGTCCGCAGCACCAGTATTTCAGGGCTTGCCGAACCTGAAGTACGCGTTGCCGTCGATACAGGTAAGCTCGCTCAGCTTGGCCTTCCGGCAACTGCGGTGGCATCGGCAATTGCCGCTGGCGGCATCGATTTGCCAACCGGCGCTGTGCAATCGGGCGAGCGGCGTTTGAACGTTGATGCCGGCGGTGCTTACCGCGCGCTCCCTGATATCGCAGCATTGCCGCTGCGCTTAAGTGATGGTCGCGTGCTGCGTGTCGGTGATGTCGCTACAGTTGGTTGGGCTGAGGCTGAACAGCTTCACATCACTCGGTACAATGATAAGCGCGCGGTGTTTGTTTCGGTGCGGCAGAAAGACAACGTCAGCGCGACTGTGCTGCGTGATGATCTGGTCAATGCGGTTGACCGATACCGTAAGACATTGCCACCTGATTTGAAACTTGAGCTTGGTTTTGATCAAAGCCGCGATATCGAACGCCGGCTGGGGCAGCTTAGCACCGATTTCATTATAGCGCTTGCGCTCGTTCTGATCACCCTGCTTCCGCTTGGATTGCGCGCTTCGGCTGTAGTGATGATCTCAATCCCGCTGTCGCTTGCGATGGGCGTTTTCCTGCTCTCATTGTTCGGTTTTACCCTCAACCAGATCAGCATTTCAGGGTTTATCATTTCGCTTGGTCTGTTGGTGGATGACTCCATCGTTGTCACCGAGAATATCGAACGCCATTTGCGTGACGGCGATGATCCAGAAAGTGCAGCGATTAGCGGCACTCGTGAGATTTCAGCGGCAGTGCTTGGTTCAACGGGTGTATTGCTGTTTGCCTTTCTGCCAATCGCAAGTCTGCCCGAAGGATCAGGCGATTTTGTGCGTGGTTTGCCTGTTGCGGTGCTCGCAACAGTTGCAAGCTCGCTGCTTGTTTCGCTTACAATCATTCCCTTTTTTGCAAGCCGATTCCTCAAAAGCGGGCAGGGGCCACACGGCAACCGTTTCTTGCAAATTGTGACACGCGGGATTGAGCGTTTTTATCAGCCGGTGCTACACCGTGCGCTTGATAATCCGCGAAAGACGCTGTTAACGACTGGCATTGGTTGCATCGCGATATTTGCAACTGTGCCGTTCATCGGCTTCAGCTTTTTCCCAACGGCAGACTCGCCGTATTTCATGGTGCGCGTTGAAGCCCCTGAGGGCAGCAGTATTGATGCGACTGACAAATTTATACGCGAAGTCTCTGCGATTGTTGCCAAAGAGGATATCGTCACAGGCCGAATGGAAAATGTTGGACGTGGCAACCCTCAGATATTTTATAACAATCTCCCACGCGAAAATAGCAGCCGTTACGGCGAGATTTTTGTTACAATCAAGGAATGGGATCCGCGCGAAGGGCCAAAACTGGTTGAGCGGTTGCGCACGCGACTTGCGACCTATCCCTCGGCACGTGTCACAGTTGTCCAGTTTGATAATGGCCCACCAGTTGAAGCACCTGTGGCTTTTAGGATTGTTGGCACCGACACCGAGATATTGGGCACATTGTCAGCCCAAGTCGCCGAACTGCTGCGAAAAACGGCAGGTACGCGTGACATTGTTGATCCGTTAGCGATTGCGCGGGTTGATCTTGATCTTGGAGTAGATCCTGCAAAGGCGAGCTTGCTCAATGTTCAGCCCGATGCCATCCGCAGGACGGTGCGTCTTGCGCTTTCAGGTGAGCGGGCCAGCACGTATCGTGACAGTGAGGGCGATAGCTATCCTGTTACCGTTCGTTTGCCATTTGATCGGTCTCAACCTGTTTCGGCACTTGATAAGATTTATGTGCCGTCGCTTGACGGTAAGAGCATTGCACTTGGCGAGATTGCGACGCCGAAGCTCAAAAATGCACCTGCGGTTATCAATCGTTACAAGCTGCAAAGGTCAACCACTGTCACGGCTTACGTTAAGCCCGGCTATCTTGCTTCTGCAATTAATCGCGACGTGCGTGAAAAAATTGATCGGATTAAGCTACCGCCCGGTTACGGTTTCCTTGTTGGCGGTGAAGCAGAGGCGGCGGCGCGCAGTGGTGAGGGGCTTGGCGGCGTTATCTTGCTCGCTGTCTTTGGCATTTTTGGTGTGCTTGTCGCTGAATTCGGGCGCTTTCGTGAGGTGAGCGTGGTTGCTGGGGTAATCCCGCTTGGCCTTGTCGGTGGGCTGGCGGCGCTCCTGTTGACGGGGTATTCACTTTCATTTCTGGCGATTATCGGCTTCGTTGCGCTGATCGGGATCGAGATTAAGAATTCAATACTGCTTGTCGATTTCACCACGCAATTACGCGACCGTGGGCTTGAACTGCGCGAGGCGATTGAGAAGGCCGGCGAAATCCGCTTTTTGCCAGTATTGCTAACCTCAATCACGGCTATCGGCGGGCTGCTGCCGCTGGCCCTTTCGGGCGCACCGCTTTATGCACCGCTGGCTTGGGTGATCATTGGCGGGCTGATTTCCTCAACTTTGCTATCGCGGATTGTCACGCCCGTAATGTATCTCCTGATTGCGCGAAGGTAATCAACTAACGTCCGAAAAACGCACACTTTTACCTTCCCGGTTTCCTGTTTGTTAACCAGTTTACCCTAGCTTAAGCGCACACAAATAGGGTAGTTAGAATGTGGGCACGCGCAGTTAAATTCAAAAATGGATGGCAAACTCGTGGGAATGGGGTGTTGCTCTGGGCTTGTTTGCTCAGTCTGATTTGCGGAACCATTGAATTTGGCCTGCCACTGGAAGATATGCTGCGCCATGCCCGCAACGAATTGCGCCCGCAAAAAGCGAGTGGCGATATTGTTGTTGTGGGGATCGATGGGCGGAGTTTAAATGAGGTTAAGCGATGGCCATGGCCGCGCGCCTATCACGCTCAAATGATTGATACACTAAACAAAGCTGGCGCGAAACGTATTTTCTTTGATTTCACTTTTGATACAAATAGTGATCCAGTTAATGATATGGCGATGGTTGAAGCACTAAAACGTGCGCCACAGAAGGTGTTTCTTGCAACCAGATTTGTTGTCGATCAATCTAGCGGCCAGCGTACTGATCATGTAAGCATTCCGGAGTTTGCACGCTATTCTGGGGGTGCAAATATCAACATGTGGGTCGATCCTTTTGGGGTGCCAAGGGGATATCCTTATCAATCTCAAGTGGGCGGAAAAACATATCGCAGTATGCCAGCGATTATGAGCGATACATTTGTAAAGTCAGATAAGCTGTTTCGTTTGGACTATTCTACTGATATTGAATCAATACCTCGCATATCAGCCGTAGATTTGTTGAAAGGTCGAGTAAAATATTCCCAATTAAATGGTAAAGATGTTGTTATTGCATCAGCGACAACTGAGATTGGTGATATGTACCGTCATTGGGGTAGTGGTATGACATCAGGAGTATATTTTAATGTACTTGCTGCTGAGACATTAAAACGAGGTACACCCGTTGAATATAGCTGGTTTGTTCCGTGGGTGATCGCTATCGCGATGACCGCCGCTTTTATGCGCAGTCAAAGAAAGGTGCTGCGGCGCTCGATTTTTGGAACCGGGGTTGTCGGACTTCTCGCCGTTCCACTGCTTCTGGAGCGTCATCTTGTTTTTGTGCAGATTGTTCCGGCGCTTCTGGCCTTCTTGATCGTCGGTATCGCTCGTGCCCGCGCCAATTTTCGTAAAAAGCTACATGATAGTGGAATTACCAACAACATATCTGGGTTGTTTAATTTTAGTGCGCTGCATGAAGTGACGGCGCATTCAGGCGCGACGCTGATTGCAATGAAAGTGCATAATTATCTCGCTATCAAGGCAACCTTTCCAGCTGAGCGTGAAAAAGAATTGATCGATCAGATCGTTTCGCGGGTTAGCCTTGGCGTTGAACGCGCTAATCTTTATCAAGGTGATGATGGCGCCTTTATCTGGCTCGCCGATGACGTTAGTCACGCTACTGCAGTTGAGCGGATTGATGCACTGCATTCAATATTTCGCGGTGCAATCAAGATCGGTGATCAATCGGTTAACCTCTTCGTTACGTTCGGCATTGACCGAGATGAAACCCGCTCACTGCCCAATCGGGCGAGTGCGGCCATTCTTGCGAGTGATGAAGGTGCCAGAAATGGTGATCGCTGGTCACTCTCTAATGCAGACAAATCTAAAGAGCGTGCTGCGCAACTGTTTCTGGTTGGTCGGATTGATGAAGCCATTGCCAATGGTGAAATTTGGGTTGCCTATCAGCCAAAGCTAGACATCAAAACTAAGCGCATTTGCGGGGCAGAAGCGCTTGTCCGCTGGACGCATCCTGATCGCGGTGCGATTAGTCCCGATGATTTTATTATGATGGCTGAGGAGCAGGATCGGATTGATAATCTTACGCTTCATGTACTTGAAAATGCAATCAAGACGTCAGCTGCTATCAACAATCATGGGGTCAGTTTTGAAATTGCTGCAAATCTTTCGCCGCGTGCTTTCGCAGGTCTTCCGATTGATGCGATTGCTAGCGCGATGCTTGCCAAATATGGGCTCCCCGCGCGCTGCTTGACGCTAGAAATCACCGAAACCGCAACAATGCGGCCCAATGGAGAATTTATCGCGGTGCTTGAACGTTTGCGCGCGATTGGAATTAACATTTCGGTCGATGATTATGGCACCGGGCTTTCGACGCTCGAATATCTTCGTGCAATCCCCTCAAACGAGGTCAAAATTGATCGTAGCTTGATCAGCCAGATAGATTTCAGCCCTGAAAGCCGAATGATCGTAAATTCGACGATCCAGATGGTGCATTCGCTTGGCCGAAGCGTTGTTGCAGAAGGTGTTGAGACTGAAGCCGTTTTGAAACTGATATCGCAGATGGGTTGCGATAAAGCGCAGGGTTATTTGATTGCCAAGCCAATGCGCTTTCGCGAACTATGGCACATGATTGGTGCGTCGCCCAAGCGCGTCGCCGCTTAGCGTGTATTGAGGCATCACGCTTAATCCAAAAAGTGAGTTTCGATTTTTTATTGGGATGCCAGCCATTGGACTGTCAACTCTCGCATAGTTAATGAGTTGCTAACGGTATCTCTTTGAATTATATAGACATCTCCCGGCTTCGCGATTTCGCGGGGATAACAGAGGAGGGTTGTATGACTAATTTTTCAAAAGCGCCGAGCGCCTTGAAGCCAGTCCGTGGTTTCTGGGATTGGTACGGTGGTGCCGGTTGGGGTGGTGCAGGCAGTAAAGCCTGAGTTCCACAAACCTAATTTTGAAAGCCCCGGATAAAACCGGGGCTTTTTTGTTATTGTACAAATGCGTCATTTTGATTGGAAATCTGTCATTTTTTGTATGGATATTTTGGGAAGCTGATCGGGCGTTCGGGTGGAGTGAAGGCCTCATATTCTATGTGATGCCGGGTGTCATATGATGCCCAGATGTAACTAAGGTAAGCGCGAGATTCGCACGCGCATGTCGGACTTAGACTTCTTTAAGTAATCAAGGCGTCGTCCGAATCACCTCCGCGAATCGGTTTCGCTCATAGAGTGATTCGCTGCGGGAGTGATCCTAACGGAATGATTTTTTCGTTGATGCTGCTAAAAATTTTTTGATCCATGTGATAACGGAGCGCACACACTTAATACCCTCATCCGAGTGAGGCCTTTGAGCCAATGATCCCCGCGCAACAATATTTCGCGGCCCCCTTCAATCCGCGATGGCCCTCTGTTAGGCTCTGGCAAAACGCCAATGCGACGGAGAGACGAATGCGCGCGACCCCAAATTTTGATTTTGCACTTGGCGAAAATGCCGACATGATTCGTGAGACGACCGCGCGCTTTGCTGATGAACGGATCGCTCCGCTCGCTGCTAAGGTCGATGCCGAAGATTGGTTCCCGCTTGACCTGTGGCCCGAAATGGGTACGCTTGGTCTTCACGGGATTACAATTGCTGAAGCCGATGGCGGGCTGGGGCTTGGCTATCTTGAACATGTTGTGGCGATTGAAGAAGTCAGCCGCGCGAGCGCTTCGGTTGGGCTTAGCTACGGCGCGCATTCGAACTTGTGTGTTAATCAGATTGGTCGGTGGGGCAATGCTGAGCAAAAGGCGAAATATCTCCCCAAGCTGATTTCGGGCGAACATATCGGCTCGCTCGCCATGTCCGAAGCGGGGGCGGGTTCGGATGTGGTTTCGATGAAGCTCAAGGCCGAGGCGGTTCAGGGCGGTTACGTCCTCAACGGTACAAAATTCTGGATCACCAATAGCGCTTATGCCGATACGCTGGTCGTTTATGCCAAGACGGGCGATGGCAGTCGCGGGATCACGGCTTTCTTGATCGAAAAAGATATGCCCGGTTTCAGCATCGGACAGAAAATCGACAAGATGGGGATGCGGGGCAGTCCGACGGCTGAGCTTGTATTCAACGATTGCGAAGTGCCAGAGGAAAATATCATGGGGCCGCTCAATGGCGGCGTCGGCGTGTTGATGAGCGGCCTTGATTATGAACGCGCGGTGCTTGCGGGGATCGGTCTTGGTATTATGCAGGCCTGCCTTGATGTCGTCATTCCCTATGTGCGCGAACGCAAGCAGTTCGGCGTTCCGGTCGGATCGTTCCAGTTGATCCAAGCCAAGGTGGCAGACATGTATGTCGCGCTCAATTCTGCCCGCGCCTATGTCTATGCGGTCTGCCGTGCGTGTGATGCCGGGCAGACAACGCGCTTTGATGCGGCGGGTGCGGTGCTGCTGTCGAGCGAGAACGGCGTCAAGGTCGCGCTGGAGGCGATCCAAGCACTCGGCGGCGCTGGCTACACCAAGGATTGGCCGGTCGAACGCTATCTGCGCGACTCCAAACTGATGGATATCGGCGCGGGAACGAATGAAATACGGCGGATGCTGATCGGGCGGGAGTTGATTGGGGCATGAGCGCCCCCACACTTGCCACAGGCTTCAACGTTGACGATGAAAAGGCCCGCGCCAATGCCGCGCATAACCGCGCGCTGCGTGATGCGCTGTGGGCCAAGGTCGCGGAAACTGCGCTTGGCGGGAATGAGAAGTCGCGTGAGCGGCATACGTCGCGGGGCAAACTCCTGCCACGTGAACGGGTGGAGCGGTTGCTTGATCCGGGCAGTCCATTCCTCGAAATCGGCCAGCTTGCAGCAAACGACCTTTACGACGGCGAAGTCCCGGGCGCTGGCCTCATCACTGGCATAGGCCGTGTTTCGGGGCGGCAGTGCATGATCGTCTGCAACGACGCGACGGTGAAGGGCGGCACATACTATCCGATGACCGTCAAAAAGCATCTGCGCGCGCAGGAAATTGCCGAGGCCAACCGCCTGCCGTGCATCTACCTTGTCGACAGCGGCGGCGCGAACCTGCCGCATCAGGACGAGGTCTTCCCCGACCGTGACCATTTCGGGCGCATATTTTTCAATCAAGCGAATATGAGCGCCAAGGGCATCCCGCAAATCGCCTGCGTCATGGGAAGCTGCACGGCGGGCGGCGCCTATGTCCCCGCGATGTCGGACGAGAGCATTATCGTGCGCAACCAAGGCACGATCTTCTTGGCCGGCCCGCCTTTAGTGAAGGCGGCGACTGGCGAGGAAATCAGCGCCGAGGATCTGGGCGGCGGCGACTTGCATGGCCGCAAATCGGGCGTGGTCGATCACGTGGCCGAAAATGACGAACATGCGCTGACCATCGTGCGCGACATCATCAGCCACCTTGGCCCAATCCACAAACCCGACATCGACCTGAAAGACCCACGCCCGCCCAAATATGACGCGGAAGAACTCTACGGCGTCATCCCCGACGACGTCCGCGCGCCCTATGACGTCCATGAAGTCATCGCGCGCATCGTCGACGGCAGCGAGTTTCACGAATTCAAGGCGCTCTATGGTAGCACATTGGTCTGCGGTTTCGCGCATATCTGGGGAATGCCGGTCGCGATCCTCGCCAATAACGGCGTGCTGTTTAGCGAAAGCGCAGTCAAAGGCGCGCATTTCATCGAGCTCGCCTGCCAGCGGCGGATACCCTTGCTGTTCCTGCAGAATATCAGCGGCTTCATGGTCGGCGGCAAATATGAGGCGGAGGGCATCGCCAAGCACGGCGCAAAACTGGTGACGGCGGTCGCCACCGCGAGCGTGCCCAAGATCACCGTGCTCATCGGCGGCAGCTTTGGCGCGGGCAATTACGGCATGTGCGGGCGGGCCTATTCACCGCGCTTCCTCTTCACCTGGCCGAACGCGCGGATCAGCGTGATGGGCGGCGAACAGGCGGCGAGCGTGCTGGCGACCGTCCACCGCGACGCGGGTTCGTGGTCAGCGGAAGAAGCGGAGGCGTTCAAAGCCCCGATCCGCCAGAAATATGAGGACGAAGGCAACCCATACTACGCAACCGCGCGACTATGGGACGATGGGATTATCGATCCGGCGCAGACGAGGGATGTGCTGGCGCTGGCGCTGGCGGCGGCATTGAACGCGCCAGTCGAGGAGGCGCCCCGATTCGGGGTGTTCCGGATGTGACGGGGAAGGGCGTTGGTTAGTCAATTGACCGAGGACGAAGTCAATGAAATGTGCCACTTCCGTTTGCTCGATGGAAGCGGTTTTAGAACCCTGCTGCACACCGAAGTGGTCGAAGAAGCGTATCGGGAATGGCTCGAAACGCTTTGCCAGCACGACTCTAAGCCGGTGCTGCGGCGGAAGAAAATTAATGCCGTAAATCCGCAGATCGTAAAAATTTGCGAAGAATGCGCATTTCAGTTTGATGGTCCGGTTCCCCACAAAGAAGCTCCATCTCTCGATACCATCCCTTGGCTAAGTTCGTTCACTTATCGCATCTATCGTGAGCAACGCTCGGCGGTTTGGCGCGATAAGCAGAACGAGCTGTATCAGGATTACGCAAACCGCCAAATTTTGAAAGGCATGTCGTATGCTGAGTATTTGCAATCGGATGCTTGGAAGGAGCTCAGAGCTAAGGTCTTGAAGCGAGCCTCACACATTTGTGAGGGTTGCGGCACGGCTGAGGCGGTGCAGGTGCACCATCTTCGTTATGCTCATATCGGTCATGAATTTCTCTGGGAACTCGTCGCAGTATGTCTCGCGTGCCACGAGCGAGTGCACCCAGAAAAACACAAGATTGACCACTTTCATGATTAAATTCCTCCTCATCGCCAATCGCGGCGAGATCGCCTACCGGATCATCCGCACCCAATTCCTCCCCCGATGGGGGAGGGGAACCAGCGTAGCTGGTGGAGGGGCACGTGAGGTTGGGCGTGGTGGTGTTTTCAAGGGCTGGTGTTTGGTCTTTGGTGAGGGTTGGGGTGTCGGTATATCGGGACAACTTGCTTGTGCCCCTCCACCATCCTGCGGATGGTTCCCCTCCCCGGGACGGGGAGGAATGATTTGATTACTGGGCCGATTGATACTGTTAAGCTCGCGCGGAAGTTGCGGAGTGAGATGTCTTTGCCGGAGACTGTACTTTGGCGGGTGTTCAGGACGCGGCCTGAGGGGCTGAAGTTTCGGCGGCAGCATCCGGCGGGTCTCTATGTGCTCGATTTCTACTGCGCTGCGGCTAGGCTCGCGATTGAAATTGATGGTACGGCGCATGATGGCATTTGTGCGGCACAGGCTGATGCGGCGCGGGCGCATTTTTTGCGGTCGCAGCATGTGGCGACTTTGCGAGTTCCGGCGAAAGTAGTGCTGGAGGATTTGGAGGCGGTGGTGGTGCGGATTGTCGAGGTGTGTTTGGAGCGGGTGGAGAAGATTGGCCAGCGTCGGGGGAATTTGCGGGTGCCCCTCCACCATCCTGCGGATGGTTCCCCTCCCCGGCACGGGGAGGAATTATGATAAGCTCACTTTTGATCGCCAATCGCGGCGAGATTGCTTGTCGGATTATCCGCACTGCGCGTGCGATGGGCGTTCGCACGGTCGCGGTGTATTCGGATGCTGATGCCAAGGCGTTGCATGTGCGATCCGCCGATGAGGCTGTGCATATCGGGGCGTCTCCGGCGCGGGAGAGTTATTTGGTGGGCGAGAAGATCATTGCCGCCGCAATAAGCACCGGCGCTGAGGCGATCCATCCGGGTTATGGGTTCCTTTCCGAGAATGCCGCGTTTGCGCAAGCAGTGATCGACGCGGGACTGATCTGGGTTGGGCCAGCGCCTGCCAGCATCACCGCGATGGGACTCAAGGACGCGGCGAAGACGCTGATGGCGGCGGCGGGCGTGCCTGTGACGCCGGGCTATATGGGTGCGGATCAGTCGCCCGATTTGCTGGCGGGTGAGGCGGAAAAGATCGGCTATCCCGTGCTCATCAAGGCGGTCGCGGGCGGCGGCGGGAAGGGGATGCGCAAGGTCGAAGACGCAGCCGACTTCGCCGATGCGCTCGCCTCTTGCCAGCGCGAGGCCACCGCGTCGTTCGGCAACGCGCATGTGTTGATCGAGAAATATATTCAGCGCCCGCGACATATCGAGGTGCAAGTGTTTGGCGACAGCCACGGCAACATCGTCCATTTGTTCGAGCGCGATTGCTCGCTGCAACGCCGCCACCAGAAAGTGATCGAGGAAGCCCCCGCGCCGGGCATGGACGAAGTGACCCGCGAGCAACTGTGCGCGGCGGCGGTCAAGGCGGCCAAGGCGGTCGATTATGTCGGCGCGGGCACAATCGAGTTTATCGCCGACGCATCCGAAGGCCTACGCGCGGACCGCATCTGGTTCATGGAAATGAACACGCGGTTGCAGGTGGAGCATCCGGTGACAGAGGAAATCACCGGTGTTGATCTGGTCGAATGGCAATTGCGTGTGGCCAGCGGGGAAGCGTTGCCCAAGCGGCAGGATGAACTGAGTATCAACGGCTGGGCAATGGAAGCGCGGTTGTATGCGGAGGATCCGGCGAAGGGGTTTCTGCCAAGTGTGGGGCGGTTGAACTACTTCCAAATTGGTGAGTTTCATCTGGTTCGTATCGAGACAGGTGTTGAACTTGGCAGCGAGATCTCGCCGTTCTACGACCCAATGATTGCTAAGATTGTGACGCATGCGAAAACGAGAGAATTCGCGGCCTATGGACTTGCAAACGCATGCGGCAATTCCATTGTGGCACCGGTTAAGACCAATGCGGGCTTCCTTGCTAGTGCGCTTACACATCCAGAGTTTCGCTCAGGCGAGGTCGATACGGGTTTTATTGGACGGCACGAGCTGGAACTGGTTGGCAACGGCGAGCCTTCGGCGGCCATTATTGAATCTGCAGCCATGGCGGTCTTGCATGACGAGATGGGTGACGCAGACGCTGTGCAATTGTGGCGTTACGAAAGTCGCGGCGAACCACAACCTTATCCCGGCTCGGTGTGGCGTTCACTTGCTGGTTTTCGTTTAGCTGCGCCGGCACGCTTTCACATCGCTGTAAGCAGTGGTGGGAGCGATTATGTGCTAGATCGCCCAGTTCAGAAGCCGACCAAGTTGTCGACAATCATCAATGGCGATGAAGTGTTGGTCGCCGATATGGGCCAAGCCTTCGTTTTCAAAAGAAAACGCACCGACGGCTCCGCCCATGGCCCCACCTCCTCCGGCACTATCCTTTCCCCCATGCCGGGCAAGATCATCGCGGTTGAAGTTGCACAAGGTCAAACCGTCATCAAGGGCCAGAAACTCCTCACCCTCGAAGCGATGAAGATGGAGCATAGCCTCACCGCGCCGTTTGACGGTGTGGTGGTGGAATTGAATGCCGTGGCGGGGGCACAGGTGCAGGTCGAGGCTTTGCTTGTGCGGGTGGAGGCGGTGGATACTTCAAATTGAAACACCATTTCCGTTCGTGTGGAGGGGTGTGGGGAAATGGAGGGCCAGGTTTGTGGGCGTAGGGGGAGACCCAACGGTTAAAGTAAGCGCAGAGAAAAAAAAAACCCGCGCCCATAAAAATACACCGCGCC
>JANOXQ010000158.1:0-17127 GCA_031418495.1 Sphingomonadales bacterium | reverse complement strand
ACCAGCGACATGAGCGCGATTGCTGCAAAAGCGGCGGTTGCCATAGTGAGGGTGATCGTCAGATTATCCATGACAGTCTCCTGTGCGAACTGCGCGGGAATTAGCGCAGTTTTTCGATTTCGCGGTCAAGCGCGGTGGCGCTGCTGTTGTCGGTTGCGATCCGTTCGAGGACGGCGATGCGGTCTTTGAGCATCTTGACCTCTTCGCGCATCCGGGCGTTATCGGGATTGGCCTGAATAATGTCAGTCCCGACGTCTTTGCCGCGCCGGCGGCTCGAAAATACTTTGCCGATTGTGACGATCAATATGATCAGGACAACCATTTCAAACGGGTTCATAAAATTCTCCTGTCTCTATTTTTTAGTTAAGCGGGCGATCCCGCAAATCTTCGATTTCAGTCGCGAGGCCAGCACCCTTGTCAGTGATAATCCGTTCCAGCACGCGTACCCGCTGTTCAAGCCGTTCGGTATGTGCGGCGTATTGCGCGCTTTTTTCGGCGGTCATGCTGCTTTGAATTTCCATCTGCTTTTCTTTCATTCGCAACCACATTTTGAATGGTGCGATGGCGATGGCGGCAAGGGGAATGAGAACCCAAATCCAGCTGGCGATACTGTTCATTTTAATTCCCCTAATTGAATGGTTTGCCACGCAAGTCTTCAATTTCGCGTGTCAAGCTATGGGCTTCATCGGTAACGATCCGTTCGACATTGCCGAGGCGATCCTTGATGGAGCCAAGTTCGGCACGAAGCTGGGCATTTTCCTGCGTGAGCAATTTGACGCGCTCGACAGTCTCTCCGTCAGTCTTGGGGTAGATCGCCTTGCCCCAGCTATTTTCAAGCGGGTAGCCATTCTTAATCCGCAACCGCGTGGTATAAATCCAACCTCCAATCGCCAAGATCGGAATGCTGAGCACAATCGGTACTATCCAGGGTAGTTGGGTGATGAAGTAATCAACGGGATCCATTTCAATTCTCCCCTATCTCAGTTTTTCGATTTCGGCGGTCAGGCGGCTTGGCGCGTCGGTGGCGATCCGTTCAAGGACGGCGATGCGTTCCTCTAGGCGGCTCACTTGGCCGTGCAGCTTGTCATTTTCTGAGGTCAGTAGCTCAATCTTACGATTGGCCTCTGGCTCCTGCTTGGTGACGGTGCCACCCCATTCGCCTTCAAGCGGATAGCCATGCTTGGCTCTGATCCAGCTTGTGATAATCCATCCGCCAAAGCTCATTGCGATGATGGCGAGTACAAATCCTGGTCCACCCCAGCCCATAGTCTTTCTCCCTTTAGTGAGCGCTTAGCGCAGGCTGTCAATTTCGTTGGCGAGGCTTGAATTACGGCTGGTGTAGTAAGTTTCTACATCGGCCAAGCGGCGATCAATATCGCGGAGCTTGCTGCGTGTGTCGCGGGTTGTGCGCGCAGGCGATAGACGAACTTGTTGCCAGAATTTCGCGTCATCTGGGGTTTCATAAAGCCCCAGAGGTTTGGGTTGTGCTAACCAAGCGGTGAACCCGTAAGCGATCAGCGTCCACGGGAAGGCACCCATTAGTGTCACTAAAACAATGCCGATCCGCACCCATAAAACGTTGGTTCCGGTATAGTCCGCGATACCGGCGCAGACGCCCGACCATTTACGGTTTTGTTTATCGAGGTAGAAAGTTGTACGACGGTCAGACATTGTTCGTCTCCCAGAATTTATAGTTAGGCAAATGGTTTTGGTTCGGCGAGCCAGGCGATCAGGATATAAACGAGCGCAAGGCCGCCCCAAGCAACGATTGTGCCGATGAGCGTAGCGATGCGGATCACGTTGACATTCCAGCCGGTAAAATCGGCGATCCCTGAACATACACCTGCCAATTTGGCTTGACGTTTGTTGAGGTAGAAAGGTTTGCTAAGTGCTGACATTGTGTGTCTCCTTAGGGCGAGATTAAACGCCCGATTTCCAGTTTGGGTTATCCGCTGTCATGATCCGCTCGATAGTGGCAAGCCGATCATCAAGGCGACGGGCGGTATCGTGAACATCTTCGAGCAAATTCTCATCTTCGCGGGTCAGCGTGGCCGAGCTTTTCCACTTTGTTATATAGTGGAGTATGATCCACGGCAGCCCGATGAAGATCGCGGGAACTACAATGATTTCGCTTCCCATAATGATCAGCCCTTATTCGCGATATTGGCTTTCAGCGCGGCGAGATCGGCGTCAATCTGTTCACTGCCTTTAAGCTCGTTGATTTCGTCTTCGAGGCTTTTTGGTTCCTGACCAAGATAAAGCGCATCGGCACGGCCTTCGGCGAAATCGACCCGACGTTCGAGGATGTCAAAGCGCGCAAACGCTTCTTCGACCTTCGATCCGGCATAGGCTTCGCGAACCTTGATCCGGTTTTCCGCACTTTCAAGGCGAGTCATCACCGAATTCTGGCGGGCGCGGGCTTCGCGCAACTTGCCTTGCAGCTTGGCGATATCCTCTTCCGAAGTCCGCAGCGCTTCATCAAGCAATTCGATTTCGGACTTTAACTGGTCGGCCATGGTCGTTGCCTTTTGACGCTCAACCAGAGCCGCTTTGGCAAGATCTTCGCGGTCCTTTGACAGTGCCAGTTCAGCCTTTTCAGTCCAGCTTTCGCCGAGCTTATCGAGCTTCACAATGTGGCGGCGCATTTCCTTTTGATCGGCAATGTTGCGCGCGGCGGTTGCCCGCACTTCGACGAGGGTTTCCTCCATTTCAAGGATGATCATGCGGATCATCTTGGCGGGGTCATCTGCCTTGTCGAGCAAGTCAGTAACGTTGGCGGCGATGATGTCGCGAGTGCGTGAAAAAATTCCCATTTTTGTTACTCCTGATACTGATACGCTGGTTGATTTATGTGGAATTATTTGGAAGAAAATGGCCGGAGATGGAAGGGGCATCCCCGGCCTTTGTGTTCCGGTCATGCGAGCGTTGCGATGACCGGAGCGGGGGAGGTGGTGGTGCCGGCGGCTTGGGCGGGGCCAACTGCGCCGATCAGGCATGTTGCCGAGAAAAGCACGGTGCAAATGGCTGCGGCGACGCTGTTGCGAAGGCTTGATGGGTTGTAGTTGTTCATTTTAGGTCTCCTTAAGAGTGCGTTTTGAAACTTGTCGCTGCCGTGATTGGCTGCATGTCCTAAGCATTGCACGGGGTGTGCCAGTTTTAAAAAACGGCAGATTTTTAGGCTTTCTGGTAGATTAACGGCATCGGCAGGTTAGATTAATAATGCTAGACATTGGTGAAATATCCCAATAATTAGGATCAATGAAGCGGGACAGTCAGTTCATCGGCCAATCGGGCGCATTCCTCGATAGCGTAGAGCGTGCGAGCCGCGCCGCCGCGCTCAATCGCCCCGTTTTGGTGATCGGCGAACGCGGGACGGGTAAAGAATTGGTTGCCGAGCGGCTTCACCACCTAAGCCCGCGTTGGGATGGGCCGCTTGTTACAATGAACTGCGCTGCTTTGGCTGAAACATTGATTGAGGCCGAATTGTTCGGGCATGAGGCCGGCGCTTTTACCGGCGCGACCAAAGTACGCATCGGGCGCTTTGAAGAGGCTGACGGTGGGACTTTGTTTCTTGATGAGTTGGCTACGCTGTCCGCCGGAGCACAAGAGCGTCTGCTCCGAGCGGTTGAGTACGGCGAAGTCACCCGGATCGGATCAAATCGCCCAGTGCGCGTTGATGTCCGCATCGTTGCCGCCACCAATGAGCATTTACCGAGCTTGGTGGAGCGCGGGCGATTCCGCGCTGACCTTCTTGACCGACTGGCGTTTGAAGTCGTTACGCTGCCTCCCTTGCGTGCGCGCGACGGCGATGTGCCAGTGCTTGCCGATCATTTCGGGCGGCGAATGGCGGCTGAACTTGATTGGCCGAGCTGGCCGGGTTTCTCAAAGGATGCAGCGGCGCAACTGCGAGGGCATGATTGGCCGGGCAACGTCCGTGAGCTTCGCAATGTCATCGAGCGCGCGGTCTACCGCTGGGAAGATAGCGAGACGCCGATTGATCATATCGAATTTGATCCCTTTGCATCACCGTGGCGGCCCGCGAGCGCCGAGGTGCAGTCAGCGTCTGCAAATAGCACACCGAGTGCCTCCATCGTTTCCACCAAGCCACTCGCGCCCGTGGCTGACCTCCGCAAAGCGGTTGAAACGCACGAGCGCGACTTGCTTGAGGCGGCGCTTAACAACCACCGCCATAATCAGCGCGCGACTGCAAAAGCGTTAAATCTGAGCTATGATCAACTGCGTCACACAATGCGGCGCCACGGTATGCTTGGGGGGTAGAATTGTTCTACCGTTCGGGCTGAGCCTGTCGAAGCCCTCCCTTTTTTCTCTCGTGTGGAAGAAGAAGGGAGCCCTTCGACAGGCTCAGGGTGAACGGTGTTTTGAAAAGAATGGCTCTATAAATTAACTGGCTCTGTCGCCTCTTCCTCGCCGCCAAGTCCGTGCTTCAACAGCATCGGCATATTCGCCATCACGAACAGCATTGAGAGGATAGGCACCCCCCAAACCTTGACCGTCAGCCATGTGTCAAAGCTAGTGAGTGCCCGCAGAACCTCATTCATTCCCGCTAACGCGACAAAGAACAGCGCCCAATTGCGGCTGAGCATTATCCAGCCGCGATCATCAAGCCCGGTAAATGCGGGGCCGATGACAAATTTCAGCAAGGATTTGCCGCGCATCAGTCCGCCAAGCAACAGCCCGCCAAGCATCAGGTAAATGATCGTCGGTTTGATCTGGATAAACTTCTGATCATTGAAATAGATGGTGAGTCCACCAAAGCCGACAACAAGGATCGCCGATAGCCACATCATCGGGGTGACGTGGCCGACCTTCCATTTCGAAATCGCAATCGCGACGACAATCGCGACCATGAAGACTGCGGTGCCGGTAATGATCCCGGCAAATTTATAGACGACGAAAAAGAGGATCAACGGCACATAATCAAGCGCCATTGGCAGCCAGCTTGCATGCGGCTTTGCGGTTTTGACCTCACTCATGAATTGGCTCCAGCGATAACCTGCGCCATTTCTTGCGCATCAAACGGGCGCAAGTCATCAAGTGTTTCACCAACCCCAACCGCATGGATTGGCAGTTTGAACTTTTCAGCCGCTGCCACCAGAACGCCGCCGCGCGCGGTGCCATCAAGCTTTGTCATCACGAGGCCAGTCACACCAGCCACCTCCTTGAAAGTTTCAATTTGTGACAGGGCATTTTGCCCAACGCCCGCATCAAGGACGAGCACCACATTATGCGGCGAGGCGGGGTTGATCCGCCCAAGCACGCGCTTAATCTTGGCAAGCTCATCCATCAGCTCACGCCTGTTTTGCAGCCGACCCGCTGTATCAACGATTAACACGTCAATTCCAGTCGCGGTCGCTTGTTTCACTGCGTCAAACACAATGCCCGCCGCGTCGCCGCCGTCGGGGCCGCTGATGATTGGCACACCGAGGCGGTCAGCCCAGATTTTGAGCTGACCAATCGCGGCCGCACGGAATGTATCGCCCGCCGCGAGCATCACACCGTAATCCTGCTCAATGAACAGGTGCGCGAGCTTTGCAATCGTCGTCGTCTTACCTGACCCATTCACACCAATCACAAGGATCACCTGCGGGCGCGGAAAGGCATTTATCTCAATTGGTGAAGCAACGGGCGCGAGCACCTTGGCAATCTCTTCGGCGACGACCATGCGGACGCCAGCCTCGTCAATCCCACGATCATAGCGGCTATCGCCAAGCCGCGCACGAACAGCGGCTGCGGTTGCGGGGCCAAGGTCAGATGTGATCAGCGCCTCCTCAATCCCGTCGAGCGTGTCGCTGTCGAGCTTTGATTTAGTAACAAGCCCAGTGAGGTTTTCAGTAAGGCGCTCAGACGTGCGTTTGAAACCGCCGATAAGTTTCTTGTGCCAAGGTGCTTCGCTCATAAGGAAATGCCAGTCAGGGTGTTGCCATCACTGGCGGTGATACGGACGTCAATCATAGAGCCGCGCATATTGCTGGCGGGGAGCGGAGTTTCAAGCCGCACGCTTGCAAAATTCTCAGTGTGGCCGTTTTGATGGTCAAGCTCGATAAGTGTTCGCTGCGTGCTACCGATCATTGATTTAAGCCACGTCGCTTTTCGCGCATTTGCCCGTTCGCGAAGCCGCTCAGAGCGCGCCTTGATCGTCGCCCGTTCAATCTGCGGCATTCGCGCAGCAGGCGTTCCCTCGCGCGGGGAATATGGAAAGATATGGCCAAGAACGATATCACAATCATCAAGCAGCGCGAGGCTGTTTGCGAACATTGCTTCATCCTCCGTCGGGAAACCGGCGATGATATCCGCGCCAATCGCAAGGGCAGGGCGTCTGGCTTTGAGCCGTTCCACTAATTCCACTGCCTGTATGCGCGAGTGCCGCCGCTTCATACGCTTGAGGATCATGTCATCGCCCGATTGCAGCGAAAGATGGACATACGGCATAATGCGTGGCTCGCCAATGATGAGATCAAAGAGGCGGTCATCAATCTCGACCGAATCCATTGAAGACAGCCGCAGTCGCTTGAGCGCTGGAACATAAGTAAGGATGCGCTCAACGAGCATACCAAGTGTCGGGCTGCCTGGAAGATCAGGGCCGTAGCTAGTGAGATCAACCCCGGTCAGGATCACTTCCTGCTGTCCGCGATCAACCGCCTGTTTCACGGCATCAATAACGAGGCCCGCTGGGATCGAACGGCTCTCTCCGCGACCGTAGGGGATGATGCAAAATGTACAGCGATGGTCGCAGCCATTTTGTACCTCGATAAAGGCACGCGCGTGATCGGCGCCGGAAATGGCGGGCTTAGATAGTCCGTTTGCCCTCAGCGCGTTATAGCTGCTCGCCAGCCCCTTCACCCGATTGCCAACCACCTCAGCCATGCCAGCAAACATTGCTGGGTCAACTTCGGCTGCACAACCAGTCACGATAATCCGCGCATCGGGCCGCCGTTTTGCTGCACGCCTAACCGCCTGCCGTGCCTGACGCGTTGCTTCAGCGGTCACTGCGCAGGAGTTGATCACGATCAAATCATCAATGCCCGCCGTCGCCGCGCGAATGGCTTCGCCCTCGGCAATGTTTAGGCGGCAGCCAAAATTGATGACTTCTACGCTCAACCGAAGTCATCCCAGTCGGCTATACCGCTAAACACATAGGTCGCAGGGCCGCTCATGCGGATTGGCTCGCCGTCAGCCCAATCAATCACAAGGTCACCGCCGGGTAAGCTCACCGTGACTGGTGACGAGACCCGGCCTGAACGGATGGCCGCAACCGCAGTGGCGCACGCTCCCGTGCCGCACGCGCGCGTTAAACCAACCCCGCGTTCCCAAACGCGCAGTTTCAGATGCTGTTGCCCGGCAATGCTCGCCACATTGACGTTAATCCGTTCAGGGAATAGCGGATCATGTTCAATCAGGGGGCCGAGCGTTTCAAGATCAACGCCGTCACAATCATCAACAAAGAAAATCACATGCGGATTGCCGACATTCACCGCCATCGGCCGATCAAGATCGTCCCAGCCGACAGGCATGTCGCGTGTGTCCATTGGCATCGCTAGCGGAATGAATTCCCAATCAAATGCGGGCGGCGGTAGCGTGACCGTCGCCTGCGCGTCGCCGGGTTCAGTGTGGAGAATACCGCCCATCGTTTCGATCTCGGCAGGGCGTTCCATCAACAAAGCGATGCAACGCGTGGCATTGCCGCACGCCTCAACCTCACCACCATCAGCGTTGAATATCCGCATCTTCACATCGGCAACATTTGAAGGCTCAAGCAGAATGAGCTGATCAAAGCCAATCCCGGTCTTGCGATCACCAATCGCGTGGGCACGGGCAGGGGGCATATTTACCGGCGTTTCACGCGCATCTATCACGACAAAATCATTACCTAGGCCGTGCATTTTGTGAAAGCGCGTCTTCATGCGTGCTTGCGGTGCTCGCCCTTCACCCAGCGGACGGTGCCTGAACTTGCGCGCATAACAACAGTGTGCGTTGTCATCTTGCCATCGCGAAGCACCTTAACGCCGTCGAGCAGCGATCCATCAGTCACGCCAGTTGCGGCAAAAATGCAATCGCCTTTGGCAAGCTCCTGCAGATCATAGATATAGTCGAGATCCTTGATCCCCCATTTGCGCGCGCGCGCTTTTTCATCGTCATTGCGAAACAGCAATCGGCCTTTGAACTGCCCACCGACACAGCGTAGTGCTGCTGCCGCAAGAACGCCTTCTGGCGCACCGCCACTGCCCATATACATATCAATCGTCGTATCGGGATTTGTCGTCGCGATTACGCCCGCCACGTCGCCGTCAGGTATTAGCATTATGCCGCAGCCGATGCCGCGAAGCTCTGCAATCAGTTTCTCATGACGCGGACGATCAAGCACGCAGACGATAATCTCATTTGGGGCAACGCCCTTTGCCGCCGCGACTGCTGCAACATTTTCGGTCGCGCTTTTGTTGAGATCAATCACACCGTCGGGATAGCCCGGCCCAACCGCGAGCTTATCCATATAGACGTCGGGTGCGTTGAGGAGATTGCCTTGTTCGGCCACCGCAAGCACCGCAAGCGCGTTCGGCCCGGCTTTGGCGGTGATCGTTGTCCCCTCAAGCGGATCAAGCGCGATATCAATCTTTGGC
The DNA here is from genome assembly GCA_031418495.1 of Sphingomonadales bacterium. Classification (GTDB taxonomy): domain Bacteria; phylum Pseudomonadota; class Alphaproteobacteria; order Sphingomonadales; family Sphingomonadaceae; genus Aquisediminimonas. The sequence continues at coordinate 8,491 of JANOXQ010000158.1, read as the reverse complement.
CCCTTGCCAATTGCGTTGCCTACCTTTTCGCCAATGAAGAGCATCGGTGCCTCGTCGCGTTCGCCTTCACCAATTACAACGGTGCCGTCCATATAAAGTTCATTCAGTGCCGCGCGCATGGCCTCAACGGCAGCGGCATCAGCGGCCTTCTCGTCACCGCGCCCGATCAGTTTTGATGCGGCAATTGCTGCTGCCTCAGTAACGCGCACCATTTCGAGAACGAGAACACGGTCGAGAATTTTGCTCGGAGAAACCATGAGGTTTGAGAATCCTGTTTTTGCTGATATTTGAAACGCGCGATAGGCGAGGAGTGTGGCAATGTCGAGAATAGCAATCATGTTTGCGTTTGGCCTGATCGCTTTCCAGGCCAATGCCGAGAACCTCACCGCTGAAACTGCGCTGACCACCTATACTGAACGCATGGCCACTCGCCCCAATTGTAAACGTGCCAGTGCTGCAAACGAAATCAACGTGTGCGGAAGGCGTGATGCTGATAAATACCGCGTTCCCCTGATTATCTATGACGCAGGCGATCCCCGCGCCGAAGGCCTATGGGGCGAGCGTGCACGGCTTCAGCACCAAACGACGCCGTGTCAGGATAACAGCGTGTTTCTCGTCGGATGCGGCAGTGTTGGGGTCAGCGTTACAACGAGGTTAGATGGATCGGGGCCAAGGTTTCGCAAATTGGCGGATTAGCCGCTTACACATCCAAAATCGGCATCACCATCGGCGTGCCGACCAAACTCGCCGATCCGCTGAGTGCATTAACCGCCGCCATGACGTCGCGTTCAGGCCCGATGTGGGTGGTCATTACAAGCAACACACCGCCGTCAGGGGCTTCGCCGCGTTGGATCATGCTTTCGATTGAAACGCCTGCGTCGCGCATCGCGGCGGTGATTTCGGCGAGTACGCCGGGACGGTCGGCGACGGTGAAACGCAGGTAGAATTGGCCGATCCGGCTACCCGTGTCGGCTCGCCAGGGATTAGCGAGGCTCGCCACTGGCATCGCGAAGGCGGGGCCATATTCGCCGCGCGCGATGTCGATTAGGTCAGCGACAACCGCCGATGCGGTCGGCCCTTCGCCAGCGCCCCGCCCTTCAAAGAAGAGCCGTCCAACGAAATTGCCTTCTGCGACCACCGCATTCATTGCGCCTGCGACATGGGCGAGCGGATGGCTGACGGGAACTAGGCACGGCTGGACGCTTTGGAGGAGCGCACCGCCAACTACCTCAGCGCGGCCAACCAGCCGAACACGGTAACCAAGCGCCTTGGCCTGTATGATATCGCCCGCAAGGATGGCGCGGATACCCGTTGTCGCCACGGCCGCGAAATCGAGCCGCGTACCAAATGAGAGCGAGGCAAGGATCGAGAGCTTATGCGCAGCATCTACTCCGTCCACATCAAAAGCCGGATCAGCCTCGGCATAGCCAAGCGCCTGCGCATCAGTGAGCACCGCGCCGAAATCGCGGCCCTCGGCCTCCATCGTCGTCAGGATGTAGTTGCAGGTGCCGTTGAGGATGCCATAAACTTGGGCAATCTCATTGGCCGCTGCGCCTTCGCGAAGCCCTTTAATCACGGGTATTCCGCCAGCGACGGCGGCCTCATATTTAAGCGCGGTGCCAGCAGATTCTGCCGCCTGAGCTAACTCAAGCCCGTGATGTGCGATCATCGCCTTATTGGCGGTTACAAACGCGCGCCCAGCGGCAATTGTACTTCGTGCCAGCGTAAGCGCAGGGCCGTCACTGCCGCCGATGAGTTCAACAACCACGTCAACATCACCGCGCTGCGCAAGGGTCGTTGCATCATCAACCCAATCAAATGCTGAAAGATCAACCCCGCGATCACGCGCGCGATCACGTGATGAGACGGCGAAAATCTCAATCGGACGCCCAGCACGTCGCGCAATCAAATCACGGTTGGTGGCCAATAGCTTGACTACGCCAACCCCAACAGTGCCTAGGCCAGCAAGGGCAACGCGTAAAGGTTTGGTCATATTGGGTTTCCTGTTTCAAAGTCAGAATTCGTCGGCAATGCTGAAATTTTGCCGCAGCTTTGTAGGGGCCACTGCAACCCAGCTTTTTTTGAGCCAGTCTCCGATATGATCCCAATCGACGCTGCCCAAATCCAATCGCATCGCGATCCAACCATCGCCAAAATAAGCGGGCCGGTAATAAGTTTCGGGATCGGAGGCGATTAGCATTGCTTGTTCATCGGCCCCGCTGATCTTGAGAAGCAGTGCTGTCTTGCCGTCGCCGTGATGATCAAGACTGATATAGCCGAATTTCTTACCGCCCTTAATTCCAAAGCACGGCATCCCGTGCGATAGGGTTTCGTCAGCCTCGGGGAGCCGCATCGCGCGTTCGCGGACGCGCACGGTGAGCCAGTCGGGGTTGCGCTCACGACTGACGAAATCAGCGAGTACGCGCGAATAAAGCTGATGCTCGGCAATCAAGATACGTTCGGCAAGGCTGTCAGGTGTGTCATCGGACATAATCATAACTTTAGTTTGGCCAAGCACCGGGCCATCATCAAGCTCCGCTGTAACGAGATGCACCGAACAGCCTGAAACATTGGCACCGTCAGCCAACGTACGCTCATGCGTGTCGAGGCCTTTATATGCGGGGAGCAGCGAAGGATGAATATTGAGCATCCGTCCCTGCCATTTTGCAACAAATTCGGGGGAAAGTAGCCGCATATAGCCAGCGAGCGCGATATAGTCTGCGTTCGCTTTGCGAATTTCGGCGTCGATAATCGCATCAAATGCCGCCCTAGGCATTCCTTTGTGATTCTGCGCAATGGTTGGGACTCCTTCGGCCTCGGCTAAACGGAGCCCCGCCGCATCAGGATTGTTGCTTGCCACCAAGATAATCTCAAACGGGCAGTCGGTTGCTTTTGCAGCATAAATCAGCGCCGCCATATTCGATCCGCGCCCCGATATCAGCACGGCGACGCGCGCTTTAGCCATGATGGGTGGCGCTCCAATCACCCATTGCGCTCCATGTATCGCCAGTGCCGCTTACTGTGCAGCCCTTGGCTCCATCCGCAATATGGCCGATCCGGTGGACGGTCTCGCCCGCTGCCTGAAGATCAGCAATCACTTGATCCGCAACCGCTTCACCAACAACCACAGCCATTCCAATGCCGCAGTTGAACGTCCGCGCCATTTCTTCGGGCTCGATATGACCCTGCGCTTGAAGGTACGCCATCAGGCGTGGCTGCGGCCAAAAGTCAGCATTCACATGCGCGTGAAGTCCAACTGGTAAGATACGCGGAATGTTTTCGAGCAATCCACCGCCAGTAATGTGCGCCATCGCATGGATATTGCCTGTTCGCACTAGCGGAAGCAGCGAACGAACGTAAATCCGCGTTGGCGCCATCAGCGCATCAATCAGCAGCGTTTCTTGATCAAACAGGGCAGGGCGATCAAATTTCCAGCCCTTATCCGCCGCAAGCCTGCGCACCAGCGAGAAACCGTTCGAATGAATGCCAGATGAAGCAAGCCCAAGGATGACATCACCTGTGGCAACCTTATCCGCTGTCAACACTTGATCCCGCTCAACCGCGCCAACGCAGAAACCAGCTAAGTCATAATCACCGTCAGCATACATGCCCGGCATTTCCGCAGTTTCGCCGCCAATCAACGCGCACCCGGCTTGCTTGCAGCCTTCGGCAATGCTTGCAACAACGCGCGTTGCAACATCGGTATCAAGTTTTGCGCTGGCATAATAATCAAGGAAGAACAGCGGCTCTGCGCCTTGAACGATCAGATCATTGACGCACATTGCCACCAAATCAATGCCGACGCCGTCATGCCGTCCCGAATCAATCGCGAGCTTGAGTTTAGTACCAACGCCGTCATTGGCAGCAACCAACAGCGGATCGTTAAACCCAGCCGCCTTCAGATCAAAAAAGCCGCCAAATCCACCCAAATCTGCATCTGCCCCTGCGCGTCGCGTAGACTTGGCAAGTGGCGCGATCATACGAACGAGCGCATTTCCAGCAGCGATTGATACGCCTGCCTTTGCATAAGTATAGGCTTCGGGTCGGTTGTGTTTCGCATCCATTTGCCGCGCTTAGCGAGAACGGGCTTGGAATTCCACGCTATACTCGTCAAAAGGGCTTCGTGATTAGTCTTTCGCGTTTTTTGCGGCCTATCCCGCTTGCCTTGTTTGCGTCCCTGCTTGGTGCAGGTGCAGTCGTCGTCGCTCAGATTGAGGGCGGTGATCGCGGTGTCGCGCCGATTGATAGCTCCGCAGACTATGAAGTTTCCGGCGTAAAGGTTGATGTTGCCGCCACCTCCGCCGACGCCGCCCGCTTTGGCGGTTGGCGTGAGGCGCAGCGGCGCGGCTGGCGCTTGCTTTGGCAGCGGGTTCACGGCGGGCCAGCGCCAGGCCTAAGCGACTCGGCGCTCGATTCGATTGTTTCAGGCATTGTTGTCGAAAATGAGCAGATCGGGCCACGGCGTTATATCGCCACGATCGGTGTGCTATTTGACCGTGTCCGCTCATCCGAAATCCTTGGTGTGAGTGGCGCGCGGTCACGTTCGGCACCGCTGCTTGTGATTCCGGTGCAATGGTCGGGTGGTACGCCGCAGTCTTTTGAGGTGCGCACCGAATGGCAAAAGGCATGGGCACGCTTTAAAACGGCAAACAGTCCAATCGATTATGTTCGGCCAAGTGGCACCGGCGCAGACCCGCTGCTTCTGAACTTCGGCCAAACCAGCCGTCCTGGGCGAAAGTGGTGGCGCTTGCTGCTTGATCAATACGGTGCAGCTGATGTAATAATGCCTCAGGTTAGGCTTGAACGGATGTGGCCGGGCGGGCCGACGGCGGGCCATTTTACTGCCCGCTATGGCCCTGACAATCGCTTGCTTGCCAATTTCTCGTTGCGCGCGGCTTCGTCTGCGGCAATTCCTGCGATGCTTGATGAAGGCGTTAAGCGGATGGATGATATATTCTCAGGCGCTCTGGCGAGTGGCCGCCTGCGCCCTGATGCGTCGCTGATCATTGAAACACCTATCGCGCCCGAAGACCTTGAAACCGTAGCTACCGAAACTGCGGCCGTTGAGGTAGACAGTTCTGTCGAAGTCGAAGCACCGGCAACTTCGGCACCTGCGGAAATATCTTCCTATACCGTTGAATTTGAAACACCTGATGTCGCTTCGGTTAGCAGTATCGAATCCTCAATCAAGGGCATCCCCGGCATCAAATCTGCCTCGACGAATAGCCTTGCGCTTGGCGGAGTGTCGGTAATGCGCGTGACCTTTGCCGGAGATCAGGCGACACTTAAGCTCGCGTTAACGGCAAGGGGCTTCCGTGTTCAAGATGGAGGCGGCGCGCTTCGCATCAGTCGGGGGCAATGAGCCAAATCGCATTGCCATTTGATTGGCCAGCGCCCGAAAATTCGGACTCGTTCATCGTTACTGCTGCTAACCGTCAAGCCGTTGATGGCATTGACCGATCAAGCAGTTGGCCGGTGCGTGCGGCAATATTGACTGGCCCGCGCAAATCAGGGCGATCACTGCTTGGGCGGATATTCGCCGCGAAAACTGGCGGCACACTGATTGACGACGGGGAGCAACACCGTGAAACTGAGATATTTCACCGTTGGAATGCGGCCCAAGAGGAACGGAAGCCGCTGCTCATCGTTGCAATTTCACCCCCTCCGCTGTGGAAGGTAAAGCTGCCCGATCTCGTTTCGCGCCTTACAGCAACGCCGGTATTCACGATTGGTGATCCTGATGATGTCCTTGTTGCGATGCTGCTTGAAAAATTGCTCGTTCAGCGCGGCGTTCAGCCGAGCCCCGGTGTTGTCAATTACATCGCCACGCGGATCGAACGTAGCTATATTGCAATGATGCGGGTGATAGATGCGCTTGATAGTGCAGCATTATCGCAACACCGTGCGGTTACAATAAAGTTGGCAAGAGTCGTTTTGCAGGATTTGCATATGATGGATGGCCAAGAAAATATGCTATAGGCGCTAATGATGTTGAATGAGGCAAAGGATAACGGGCATGACGCGATTGAGCGGGCGAACGCACCCGCAAGTGCTGAAGCACGTTATTTCAACCGCGAATTAAGCTGGCTCGCCTTCAACCGCCGTGTTCTTGAAGAATCGAGCAACCGTGCGCATCCACTGCTTGAAAGACTAAGATTCCTGTCAATTTCAGGATCAAACGTCGATGAATTTTTCATGGTGCGCGTGGCTGGTCTCAAGGGTCAGCAGATTGAGCATATCGAGGAACATAGCGCCGATGGCCTAACCCCAACGCAGCAGCTTGATGCGATTGCGCAAGATGCCGACGCGCTTGTCGCAGAACAGCAACGCCAGCTTACCCAGATCATGGAAGAGCTTGCCGCAGTCGGATTAACGGTACTTGATGTTGATACTATCACAGGTGAAACAGCAACACGACTTGAGATATATTTTCGCGAACAGATATTTCCGGTTTTAACACCGCAAGCGCTTGATCCCGCACACCCATTTCCGTTCATTCCCAATCAGGGCTTGAGTGTAATTTTTGATCTCAAACGGATTTCGGATGGTGAGCCAATCCGTGAGCTTGTGATGATCCCTGCAAGCCTGCCGCGTTTCATCCGTGTTGAGGGGCGTCATGCAAATTATGTACGAATGGAAACGCTGCTGCGCAGGTTCCAAGCGCAGCTTTTCCCGGGGTACGAAGTGCTTGGTGCAGGTGCATTCCGCATCATCCGTGATAGCGATATTGAAGTTGAGGAAGAGGCCGAAGACCTAGTCCGCTATTTCCGCAGTGCGATTAAGCGGCGCCGTCGTGGGCGGGTGATCCGGCTTGAGCTTGAAACCGATTTTCCGCACGAACTTGAAACGCTGATCAAGGCTGAATTTGGCGGCAATGAGTCCGTGATCGTTGAAACCGGCGGCTTCCTCGGGGTTGGAGATTTGAGTCAGCTCGTTGAAGAAGATCGACCCGATCTCAAATTTACCCCCTACACGCCGCGCTTTCCCGAACGCATCCGGGAGCATGACGGGGATTGTTTTGCCGCGATTTCGGCCAAGGATATTGTCGTTCACCATCCGTATGAGGCGTTTGATGTCGTCCTCGCCTTCCTCAATCAGGCGGCGGCTGATCCCGATGTTGTTGCGATCAAGCAAACGCTTTACCGCGCGGGCAAACAGTCTGCGGTTATCCGCGCGCTCATTGATGCGGCAGAGGCAGGCAAATCAGTCACAGCCGTCGTCGAACTCAAGGCCCGCTTTGATGAGGAGCAAAATCTTCTTTGGGCGTCCGCGCTTGAACGGGCTGGCGTTCAGGTTGTGTACGGCTTCATCGAATGGAAAACCCACGCCAAAATTTCGATGGTTGTGCGGCGCGAAAATGGCAAATACCGCACTTACTGCCACTTTGGTACGGGCAATTATCACCCGATCACGGCGCGCATCTATACCGATTTGAGCTTTTTTACCGCTGACCCGCGCGCAGGGCGCGATGCGGCACAGATTTTCAACTATATCACTGGTTACATTGAGCCATCAAATCTTGAAATGCTCGCCATGAGCCCGCGCAATTTACGCGCGACCTTATGCGATCTGATCGACACTGAAATCGCCAATCTGCGCAATGGCAAAAAGGCCGCAATTTGGGCAAAGATGAATTCACTGGTTGATCCCGAAATCATCGACAAGCTCTATGAGGCGAGTGCTGCGGGTGTTCCGATTGATTTGATTATTCGCGGAATATGCTGCCTGCGACCCGGCGTTCCCGGCATGTCGGAATCGATCCGGGTGAAATCGGTTGTTGGCCGGTTTCTTGAGCACAGCCGCATCTGGGCATTTGGAAATGGCGGCGACCTGCCCAATGACAAGGCAAAGGTCTATATCTCGTCCGCCGATTGGATGCAGCGCAATTTTGATCGGCGGGTTGAATATATGCTGCCAATTGAAAACCCGACAGTGCATGATCAGGTGCTTGATCAAGTGATGGTTGCCAATCTGCTTGATAATGAGCAAAGCTGGGAACTACAGGCCGATGGCCGCTATGTTCGTGTCGAGTCTGGAGAACAACCGTTCAACCTCCACCGTTATTTTATGACCAATCCGTCGCTTTCGGGGCGCGGCGAAGCTGTCACAGACGGCGCGACCGTGCCAAAGCTGCGTCTAAAACGCACACGGTAGGTGCGTTATGATTGGCGGCAACCATTATGCCGTCATCGATATCGGATCAAATTCGGTACGGCTCGTCGTCTTTGGCGGGGAACTGCGCGCGCCCTCTGTGCTGTTCAATGAAAAAGTGATGGCTGGGCTTGGCCGCACCAAAGCGGCTGGCGACGCGCTTGATCCGGTTGCGATGGATCGCACGCTGGTGGCGCTTGCGCGCTTTCAAAAACTGTCCGTCATGCTCGGTGTTGATCAGCCGCATACTGTGGCGACAGCGGCGGTGCGTGACGCCGCCAACGGGCAGGAATTCCTCAATAAAATTGCGGCTTTGGGTTTGAACGTCACGCTCCTGACC
>JANOXQ010000157.1:0-46143 GCA_031418495.1 Sphingomonadales bacterium | reverse complement strand
TGGCGCTTGGCCCAGATATTGATCATCAATCGCTCCAAGCGCGGCTGCCATCAGGCGCGGCGCGCAACGCGCTTGATTATGCTTTTTGGGATTTAGCGGCAAACCAGCAAAGCAAAGCCGTCTGGCAATTGGCGGGTTTGCCAGCACCACAACCACTGCCAACAGCGATGACGGTATCGCTCGGCACACCCGACAAAATGGAATCCGATGCATGGGCGCTGGCCGCGCAATTTGCAATGCTCAAGCTCAAATTGTCAGGCGAAGGCGATGCTGAGCGCGTTGCCGCTGTGCGTCGCGGCGCACCCACCGCGCGGCTGATTGTTGACGCCAATGAAAGCTGGACTGGCCGCGATATTGTCGCCGAAGCGACGGCGCTTCTGCCCTTCGGGGTTGAACTGATCGAACAGCCAGTAAAGGTGGGCGAAGATCATCTGTTAGACGGTGTGCGTTCGCCAATTCCGCTTGCCGCCGATGAAAGCTGTCAGGATCGCGGAGACCTCGCCCGGTGCACAGGGCGCTATGCCGCGATCAATATCAAACTCGACAAGGCGGGCGGCCTCACCGAAGCGCTCGCGCTAAAAACCGAAGCACAAGCAATAGGCTTTGACATCATGGTTGGCTGTATGCTCTCAACCAGCCTTGGCCTCGCGCCTGCATTTCTCGTAGCGCAGGGTGCACAGTGGGTTGACCTTGATGGAGCGCTGTTGCTCGCTAAGGATCGTGAAAACGGCTTCAAGGTTGAGGGCGGCATCATGACACCGCCCTCCGTATTGATTTAGAGAACCTCAAACAGTCCAGCAGCACCCTGCCCGCCGCCGATGCACATTGTGATCACGACATATTTAACCCCGCGACGTTTGCCCTCGATCAGAGCATGACCAACCATGCGCGCACCCGACATACCGTAAGGATGGCCGATTGAAATCGCGCCGCCATTGACGTTGAGGCGATCCATCGGGATCGCAAGGCGGTCAGCACAATAAAGAACCTGCACAGCGAAGGCTTCGTTGAGTTCCCAAAGACCAATATCATCAACTTTGAGGCCAAAGCGTTCGAGCAGCTTGGGGATCGCAAAAACCGGGCCGATGCCCATTTCATCGGGCTCGGTGCCTGCAACCGCCATCCCAACATAACGGCCAAGCGGGGTAAGGCCCTTTTTCGCAGCGACTGAGGCTTCCATCAGCACCGAAGCCGATGAGCCATCCGAAAGCTGGCTGGCGTTACCTGCGGTGATATTGCGATCCGGCCCAAGCACGGGAATGAGCCCGTTTAGCCCGGCAAGCTGGGTATCCGGACGATTGCCCTCATCCTTTGACAGCGTGATTTCCTTATGGCTGACTTCCTTGGTTTCCTTGTTAACGACTGCCATCGTTGCGGTGACTTCAACAATTTCGTCGTCAAACTTGCCTGCCGCCTGTGCCGCTGCCGTGCGCTGTTGCGAAAGAAGCGCATATTCATCCTGCCGATCACGCGTGATACCATAGCGCGTTGCAACGACTTCTGCAGTCTGGAGCATCGGCATGTAAATCGTGTTGTGCATCGCAAGCAGCTCGGGATCAGGCGCAACGCGCATTTCAGGCGTCTGGACGAGAGAGATCGATTCAACGCCGCCGCCAATGCAAATATCCATATTATCAACGATAATCTGCTTGGCAGCCGTCGCGATTGCCATCAGTCCCGATGAGCATTGACGGTCAATCGTCATCCCCGGCACGGTGACGGGAAGCCCCGCACGCAGCAGCGCCGTGCGCGCAAGATTGCCTGCTTGGCTGCCTTGCTGAAGCGCTGAACCCCAGCAGACATCGTCAACTTCAGCGCCATCAATCCCAGCGCGCTCGACAGCAGCACGGATCGACATCGCCGAAAGCGTTGGTGACGGTGTATTATTGAAAGCCCCGCGATAGGCCTTGCCAATCGGAGTACGGGCGGTTGAAACGATGACGGCATCACGCATTAGAAGTCTCCTGTATAGACGGCGGAAATCTTGCCGCACTGGGTTCGAGAGGTAAGTCAAGCGCGCCACAGATTAGCGACACACCGTGATAAAATGAAACAAGCTGGATGATTTCAATCGATTGCGCTTCATCGAAATGATTACGCAGGTCAGACCATTGCGTATCTGATAAGCGCTTTTTTTCAAGCAACACATCAACGGTCGCAATCAGCACCGATTCTTGCGCAATCCATACCGGATCATCCATTTTTCCATGAACAATGGCGTGAATCTGAGTCTCATCAATTCCGGCCTTCTGAGCAAAGCCGGTGATATGGACACCCCATTCATATTCGCATCCGCACTGCGCCGTTGTCCGGTCGATAACCAGCTCACGGTGGCGGAGTGACAAAGGGCCGCGATCGAGCAATGAACCGCCAATAAACTTGCCCCATGCGCGCTCATGGCGCGCCAGTGTTGTAAAAAGAACAAGTGGATCTGCACCGCGCATGGTGGCCGCCATTGCGGCTTCAAATGGCGCAGGATATGGCTTCTGAAGCGGCGTTATACGAGGCATATCAAATAGCCCTCAGACAAAAACCTGGCTGATCCACTCGGCGATTAGGGCTGGCTTATCCTCGCCCTCAATCTCAACGGTTACTTCTTGCATTTGCTGAATCTGGCCGGGGCGCTTTTCGTCAAAAGCAACGAGCTTGAATACACCGCGAATCCGCTTGCCCGATTTGACTGGGCTAAGGAAACGGAGCTTATCGCAGCCGTAATTTACGCCCATCTTGATCCCGTCAGGATGTGGCAGGTTGGCTTTGGCACTGAGCACAGGCATGAGCGAGAGCGTCAGGAACCCATGCGCAATTGTCTGGCCAAAGGGCGTCATCTTCGCCATTTCTGGGTTAACATGGATGAACTGATGATCACCCGTCGCATCAGCGAATTTGTTGATCATCTCCTGATCGACAAGAATCCATTCGGATGTGCCGATCACGGTGCCAACCATTGCCTTCATTTCGTCTAGCGTTGCCATAGTGCTTCCCTTTTTATGCGTTATGCGCGCTAAAAATATCGTGATAATCCCGCGTAATATTATTACAACAGTTGAATTATTCCAGCCTGTTAAAGCCTCCCCCAAGCGAAAGTCAAAAGCGATGGATTCCGCAACGTCACCTCTTTGTCGAAATACGTCGCTGCTATCACTTTATAGGTAAGGGTGCATAGGGCATTACAAGCGTCCCGTCAGGGGCGGCGGTAAAGGTTGTCTGCGTTGGGTAAGCAAAGGAAATGCCGTGCTTCGCAAAACAATCGAGAATGGCGATGTTTGCAGCATGTTTGTGCGACAGCATTGCTTCCTGATCTTCGGCGTCAACATCATATACGAGCTGAAAATCAAGGCTCGACGGGGCGAATGTATCAAGGCCGCAGCGTATGAAATGACAGCCCTCGCAATTATCAACAACAGCGCGGAGCATTTCGGGAAGCGCTGCACATGTATTGGGTGATGTGTGATAAACAAGGCTTAGCGGCTGGACGATCCGGCGCTGTTCAAGCCGGGCAAAGTTGCGCAATTCCTTGCCAAGCAAGTTGGTGTTTGAAATCACCACTTCTTCGCCGCTGATCGCGCGGATGCGGGTTGATTTAAGGCCGATGCCCTCAACCGTGCCAGTCGTTCCTTCCCAGCGAATGACATCGCCGCGCCGAAACGGCTTATCAAACAGGATCGAAAGTGCGGCAAATAGATCAGAGAATATTCCCTGCGCCGCGAGACCAATTGCAATGCCGCCAACACCGAGACCAGCGACAAGGCCAGTCACGTTCACCCCAAGATTGGCGAGGATCACGATCACGGCGATAACAAATAATGTGACGTTCACAAGCAAGCGAATGAGGCCAAGCGCGCTGCCTAAACTGCCCGAAGGATCAGCCTCTCCAGCGCGCAAATCAACCGCGCCGAGAATAAACTCACGCATGAAAAGCGCCGCCTGAAATGTCGCGGCAAAGATGAAAATGAAACTCGTTGTGTTGCGCACATCTGCCGGCGCATGGGCATAAACCGCAACCAACTGCGCCGCGAGCGCCACCATGAACCACAGCCGCATACTGCCAAGCGCACGACCGATGATGCCAGTCCACTGGTTGGATCGCTTACTTAGCCGCTTGCCCAGCAGCCGCATCCCGTAAAGTATGAGAACCAGTAAGGCGCTGAGCAGCGCTGCAAGAAATATCCTGCTGCTGTTCAGGCTAAGCCACAGCGTCACATCGCGCCAAGCAGTGGCAAGCTCGAGTGAGAGAGAATCGTCAGATATCATGCAGCCGCTGGTACTGCTTCCCGGATAGGCCGCCAAGCGGCTTCGGCGGAGCGGCGCTTGGCATAGGTATCAAGGCCGATCTGCATTCCAATTAACATGAAGATAAATGGCTGATAAGCGATGCCGACGAACAGCGATCCGACCAGATAAATGATTTGGCCATGCTGCAATGCCTCGGCAAGTTTGCCAATCCATTGTTCTTCTTTATTGATATAATCGTAATATTTGCGGCGCACCACTTCCATCCGGAATAAACCAATGCCTTGGATCGCAAGCCATAGGAACAGACCGGGAAAACCTTGCTCACCGAGCATTTCGAAATATGCACTGTGATACGCACGGGCTTTATCGAGGATGAGCGTTTCTTCCTGACTTGCAACGCCGCCAGCATCATCAATTGTGACCGTTTCATAGCGAATCTTATTCTGCAAATAGGCGTTAAAACCGCCACCAAAAGGATGATCCTTCACATAATCCCATGTCCATTTCCAAACCTCAATCCGGGTTGAGGCGGAACTATCGGCCTTGTAGTTTTTGATCGTATCCATTCGCTCAGAAAAGCTGCTTGGCAGAAATGGTATGGCGGTCACGGCAAGTACACCCGCCATTGTAAAATAGAGAAAGCGCCGCTTGGTATGGCGAAGCATCAACACACCAAGCACAACAACACAGATCAGGCCAGTTCGCGCCTCAGTGCCGATCGGCATCAACAGGCAGGCAAAACACAGCGAATAGGCAAACAGCTTCACCCGCCAATCCATTGGGAATATCTTGCCGTGGCGCATCAGGAACAGGATCAGTGGTATGATCGCAATCGCAACGCACGAGATAATGCTCGATTCGTAAAGGCCTGTGTTATTGGTGACCATCAAATTAAGCCCGCCATAACCTCCGCCACTGCCAACGGTTTTAATCCCACCAACGATGATAATGGTGGCAGCAGACAGCACCATAAACAGACCAAGCGACTCAATTCTAAGCCTTGTGCGCAGTGTCAAAGGTAAGAAAACGGCGAAGGCCAGCGCCTTCCAAACCCAGCTCCATTTTTCAGCAGCCTCAATTGGGAAATCAGCTTGCGTAGTTGTAACCCAGCAATAGAGCATCAAGATGATCATCAGCAACTGTCGCGGCGCAAACCGCGTGTCGCGCTTATCATCAATTAACACCCATGCGCCGACCGCTAAGCTGACGGCGATCAACGAAATCGGAACGGTGTTGAGCAGCATGTAGGTCAACCGCTGCGGCGCAACGATATCGATATACACATAGGCCAGCACGAACAGAAACGGGCGTTTGAACCCAGCGCCAATCAGTGCGAGCAGAAAAGCAACGAACACAAGGTCACGCATCGTGGCCGTCCTTGCCGCGCCATGCCTTGGGTTTTGGCATGGTTTTTGGCGGATCCTCCTTATCGAGTTCGGGACGCAGCAACAGCAACAACGCGGCAAGCAGCATCAATCCGTGCGTCAATCCGATAGAAAAATTGTCAATCATCACCCAATCCCTTACGCAAATTCGGTTGACGCGGCGTTAAGGTTCGTTGCGATAATAGAGCGATGTCTTCACGACGAACAGGGGCATTTGATTGCGCGTACTTCATATTCTTGACCATAGCCTGCCGATGCACAGCGGATATACATTTCGTACCCGCGCCATTTTGAAGGCGCAGATCGCAAGTGGCTGGGACGTTGCCGGGATCACCGGTGCGCGCCACACCGAAGCTGGGGCCCAAGTGGAAGTAGTGGACGGCCTCACATTTCACCGCACAGCAAAGCCCGCCATCGCACCATCCCCTCTGGCCGAATGGTATGAAATAAGGGCATTTGCCTCTGGAATTGATATACTGATTGACACATGGAAGCCCGATATCCTCCATGCACATTCGCCTGTCCTGACTGCACTTGCGGCGCTCCGCATTGCAAAGCGGCGTCAGATTCCACTCATTTATGAAATTCGCGCGTTTTGGGAAGATGCCGCTGTTGGCAACGGCACCGGGACTGAAGGCTCGCTGCGGTATCGCGCTACAAAGGCACTCGAAACCTATGCCGTGCGACGAGCCGATGCGGTTGCGGTAATTTGTGAAGGGTTGAAAGCCGATTTGCTCAAACGCGGGATCGCGGTAGACAAAATAATGGTTTCGCCCAACGGCGTTGACCTTGATCTGTTTGGTGATCCCCCGCCTCCCGATACCGCACTCGCCGAATCGCTTGGTCTTGTTGGCGCTGATGTAATCGGCTTCATCGGCAGCTTTTATGATTATGAAGGCATTGACGATTTGATCGCAGCGATGCCCGAACTTCAGGCACACCGTCCAAACGCTCATTTGCTGCTGGTTGGCGGTGGGCCAATGGAGGCAGCGCTCCGCATCCAAGCAGAAACGTCCCCTTCAGCGGCAAACATTCATTTCGTCGGGCGTGTGCCGCACGATCACGTTGAGCGTTATTACAGCCTGATCGATATTCTGGCCTATCCACGCAAAAAAATGCGGCTGACTGATTTGGTCACACCGCTTAAGCCACTCGAAGCAATGGCGCAGCGGCGTCTGGTGGCTGCGTCGGACGTTGGCGGGCACCGCGAACTGATTGAAGACGGGGTTACCGGAACATTATTTTCACCCGATAATCCGCCCGCAATAGCGCGCGCACTCGCTGAACTGCTTGAAAAACAAGGTATTTGGGAGGCACGACGCGACCTAGCGCGCACCTTTGTCGAAAAAGATCGTAACTGGTCGTCAAATATTTCACGTTACGAACCTGTTTATCATAAATTGCTGGCTAACGCCGCTCTAAAGGGCATGACTGGATGAATAGGCAATTGAAACGCATGGCAAAGGTACCGTTTGCCCCTGTTGTGGCGGCGATGTTCGGGGCTATCACCTCAATCCTGATATTCATGACGCCTGGATGGCTGTTTGAACGAATCATTGTCGCCAGCGGATTGCCTTCACTGATCTCAGCAGCACAGCCACCACTTGGCGAAACCGCACGTAGCTTGTCAGCCATCGCTGGTGGGCTTGGCGTCTTTGCGCTCTTATGGTTCGCGCTCTGGCTGCTTCGCGCTGCAATAAAACGCAATGCACCGCCAAAAGCGCGGGGAAGCCGGATTGATGCAGCGATGCCAACACCGCAAAGCACGATTACAAAGCACAAACGCGATCCGATTTTTGCTGAGCGTGAACTGGGCGCACCATTCATGTCTGACGAAGCAATTGCTGTCGCAGCCGCAATTGCGCCAACCGCTGCGCCTGAACCCGAACCTCAACCAATGATCGAACCAAGCAAAAGCGAAGAAGCGCCGCTTATCTTAGACCGAATTGTACCGGCACCTCTTGCGGAAGCAAATGGCCTGGTCGGCGAAATGGCGCGCCTTGAATCCGCGCTTGAACGCCGGGCTGAACGCGGTCTTTCAGCAAAGCCGCTCGGTGCCGGGGATATCGTATCACTGCGCAAGGCACTTCGCAGACTGAGTTAGAGGCATCACTCTTCAGCGTTGACCGTTAGCGCTTCAATACCAATAACAACGGTTGGAACGTCGCAAGAGCGAATCAGTTGATGGCTTGAGAGCAGGATATCGGCAACCACATGCCCGTTGATTGATACTTGATCACCACTGATTATCACACTCAGATTTGCCGCAGCCGCGATTGCATTTTCACCGATAACGGTAACATCAAAGCTGTGGCGTGCGCCTGAAAAAGTTGCGCTGGCCCAAGGCGTTACACTTTCACTTTCAATCGTAACGTGCGCTGGTGTCAGTCCGGCCAAAATAGCCCGCTGGAGTGCGAGATGAGGGTTTTCTGCCAAGTCCCTCATTGCGCTGAACGATAAATATAAGCCTCGACCCGCGCTGTAAGCCTTCGCCCCGCTCTTCGCCCGCGACGCAAGTCGAAAACGAGCCTTGGGTCACGAGCCGCTTCACGTCCAAATCGGGTTGGTGGAACATGGTGTGTACGCATGAAGATTTCGATCTTTTTGAGTAATGTCATCCTTGGATTCCTTTCTGAGCGACTGTCCTATAGGATTTTTCCTAAATTATAGGTATTTTCCTACTTGTCTAGGATTTTTCCTGCGTCTATAGGAAAAAAATGGATGATGTCCGGGCAGCACTTGATCAGTTAATCCGTGATGGCGGAGACGATTATGCGTCGCTTTCGCGGCTACTTGGTCGCAATGCTGCCTATGTTCAGCAATTCATCCATCGCGGTGTTCCCAAAAAACTCGATGAGGATGATCGGCGGACGCTTGCACAATATTTTGGTGTTGAAGAATCACTACTCGGCGGCCCAGCGGTTGCTGCCGCGCGCAGCAAATCTTCCTCAGCATTCCGCGAAAATGTAATAATGGTGCCGCGTCTGGCGGTCGGCGCTTCGGCTGGACCCGGTACGCTTGGGGCTGATGATGCACCACTTGGTCAGATCGGCTTTGAAACACGCTGGCTGCGCCAGTTGACTGCAAACCCAAAGGCGCTCTCGATCATCCAAGTCAGCGGCGATTCGATGAGCCCAACACTGACGGACGGCGATGACATATTGGTTGACCGCGCCGATGCGGCCGAGCGTATCCGCGACGGGATTTATGTCCTCCGCGTTGATGATACGCTCATCGTCAAACGTCTTGCGATCAGCCCTGCTCAGCGCAAATTTGCGGTGCAGAGTGACAATCCAGCCTACCCAGCGTGGAACGATGTTAATCCAGATGGTATCGACATCGTTGGCCGGGTTATCTGGACAGGTCGGCGGATAAAATAACGTCAACTGTGCGTTTACCAATCACCCTTGCGGCTTCTTAGCCTATTGTAACTACCCGGAATGCATAGATTTTTTTTCGGAGTAGACCCCAAATGATTTTGCCAGTTGCCGACCGTATCACCGCTGAGTCCGCCGCTTCACTCATGGTCTCATTTGGCGAAGATGCCGGCCGGGAGGCCGCTGCACGCGCGGATATCAGTCGGGATCGCGGCAATGTCGTGCTGTTTTGCCGCTGGCGTCAGGTTGAGCGATTGATCATCGCGCTCTCATCTCACCATGTTCAGGGCACAATCCACTAATTTAGCGTTGGCGAACAAGCCGTTATGCCGCTAAGCGGCGCACATGGTATTAACCGTAATACGCCGACTGCCTCCTTTGGCATTCGCGCTTTTGCTAGTCTCGGGCGTGCCAAGCACGGTGCTGGCACAAGCCGCTTCCCCTCCGGAGCAGCCCTCACTTGATCCTGAATCCCCAATGGCACCGATGGCCGACATTGGTGTTGATTGGCCTGATATCGCTGACGCAGCTCAAACGACTGACTCGCCAAACCCATCAGACACTGCAAGCAACGAAGATGCAGATGCACTTCGTTACACAATCGCAATCATTGGTCTTGAGCCGCGGCTTCGTGCCGCCATTGGCCCGCGCTTTGACGCACTATCGGCGCTACGTTCTGGCGTAAAAGAAACCGCAAACGCCGCGCAGATCAACCGCCGCGCACGCGATGATGCTGAGTTGCTCACGACGATCCTCAAAAACAGCGGCTATTATGAGGCTGTGGTTGAACCTGAGGTCATGCGTGAAGAAGGCGGTAAGCTCGCGGTTAGTCTGCGTACCGAAAGCGGCCCGCTTTACCGCTTTGCCGATGTCTCGGTTACTGGTCTCGACACAAACAGTCCAAAAGCCGCCGAGCTTCGTGACGCATTTGGAATTTATACACGCGATGCCGTTGATGTTGATGCTGTTATTGCAGGCCGCGCGGCGCTGGGCGAAAAGCTCAAACGCGACGGCGCGCCTTTTGCAAGCATCGGTGAGCCGCAGATTATCGTTGATCACGAAACCCAAACAGCGACGCTATCGTTAGATGTTAAGAGCGTTGCCGAACAGAAAGTCGGGCAGTTCAAGGTCATCGGTGACCGCGCGCCATTTGATGCCAAGCATGTTGCGCGGATCGCTCGCTTCAAAAGCGGTGAGGTTTATAATCAGGCCGAGGTTGATGATCTCAAGCGCGCATTGATCGCGACCGGGCTCGCATCAAGCGTTACCGTCAGCGCTGTCCCCTCTGAAACACCCAATGTCGCCGATATTGCAGTCAGCCTTGAGCCAGCGCCGGTACGAACCATTGCAGGCGAATTCGGCTATGGCACGGGCGAAGGCGTTCGTGCGGCGGCATCATGGACGAACCGTAATTTGATCAAGCCCGAAGGTGCAGTCACCTTGCGCGGACTGCTCGGCACCCGCGAGCAGGCGCTTGGCGTTGTCCTGCGTCAGGGCAATTTTGGAAAACGCGATCAAGTGCTCAACGCACGGATCGGCGCGACACGATCAAACTTTGACGCGTTTAAGGCCAGCACCTTTGACATTGCCGCCGGGATTGAGCGGCAAAGCAATATCCTGTGGCAAAAAAAATGGACATGGAGCGCAGGCGTCGAGCTTATCACCTCTGACGAACGCGACATTGTCGGCGCTGGCACCGCGCGCAGGCGGACTTTCTTTGTTGGCGCGCTGCCGCTTTCGCTCAATTATGACGGATCAAATGATCTGCTTGATGCCACACGCGGGTTTCGGATTGGGCTGCGCACCTCGCCCGAAATTTCGCTGCAAAACGGCACTTTTGCTTACGCCCGGTCACAATTTGACGGCAGTGCATATGTCCCTGCGGGTAAACGCATTACGATTGCTGGTCGTGTGCGGATTGGCACGATCACGGGGGCAAAGAGCAGTGCGATTGCACCTTCACGCCGCTTTTACGCGGGCGGCGGAGGCTCAGTGCGCGGTTACGGATTTCAGCAAATTGGCCCGCGCGATATTGCTAACGACCCCGATGGCGGTCGCAGCCTTGCCGAATTCGCACTTGAGGCGCGCGTTCGCTTCGGGCCATTTGGCGTCGTACCCTTTGTTGATGCAGGCAATATTTACGGGCGCGCGCTCCCTGATTTTTCGGGGCTGCGATACGGTGCGGGTCTTGGACTGCGTTATCATTCGAACTTCGGGCCGATCCGAATTGATGTTGGCACGCCGATCAACCGTCAAAAGGGCGATGGCCGGATCACCGTCTTCGTCTCGCTAGGCCAAGCGTTTTGAGGCCGCTGCTCAAATGGCTGACGCTGGGGATCGCGGCGCTTCTTCTGTTAATCGGTGCCGCGCTATGGTTCGTAGATACGAGCATTGGCCACCGCTTAATCGCTGACCAGATCGCTGCACAAGCGCCAAAATCGGGGCTTCGTATCAAGATTGGTCGGATCGATGGTTCACTCTATGGTAAAGCGCAACTGCGCGCGGTGCGGCTTTATGATTCGTCAGGGCTGTTCTTTGAAGCGCCTGCGATTGATCTTGATTGGTCGCCGTTGCGTTGGATCAACAACAGCCTTTATATCAAACGCTTGCACAGTGATTTTGCGACGCTGTATAAATTGCCAAAACTAAAGCCAGGCGATCCGAACCGCCCAATCCTGCCGGGCTTTGATATCCATATCGACGCGCTGAGCATCGATACGCTGCGGATTGAACCGCCGGTCACTGGCGTTCGCCGCAGCGGCAAACTGTCTGGCTCCGCTGATATTGTTGCTGGACGCGCAAAGGTGATACTCGATGCCAGCACCACTGCGGGCGACGCGCTTGCGCTTCGGCTTGATGCAGAGCCAGATCGTGACCGCTTAGATGTTCAAGCCGATGTCAAAGCTCCCGCGCGCGGTGTACTCGGTTCGCTGGCTGGGACTGTGCGACCCTTTGATCTGACGATCAGCGGAAGTGGAGCATGGCGTGCATGGTCCGGCAAACTTGCTGCCACTGCCTCAGGGGCACCAGTTGCCGATCTTACGCTCACCGCCAACGCTGGAACCTTTGGAATTGATGGCAGGCTTGCGCTCGCGACCCTCACCAAAGGTCGATTGCAAAGCCTGGCTGCGCCGGTTGTGCGCGTTACTGGTAAGGCCACGCTTAACAACCGCCGTCTTGATGGCACTCTAAAGCTCGGTTCGGCAGCACTTGCAGTGAGCGCCGACGGGTTGATCGATCTTGGCACCAGCCGTTTCAGCGCGCTCAATATCAATGCCAAACTGCTTCAATCCAAAGCCTTATTTGCCAATATGAGCGGCGGGCCACTCACCCTCAAGGCGCGGCTTGATGGGCCGTTTGCGACGGCCAAGTTTGACTATCTGCTGACTGCCAGCACGCTTGCCTTCGGCACCACTGGATTTGAAAATGCCCGTGCCTCTGGCCAAGGGCGATTGTCACGCAGCCCCGTTACCGTGCCCGTTCGCTTTACCGCCGCGCGCGTGACTGGCGTTGGTAACGTCGCGGGCGGCATCCTCGGCAATCTGGCGGTGACGGGTGATCTCAAGGTGACGGCAAAGGCCATCACCAGCGACGCGCTCAAGCTAACATCGGACAAGCTATCAAGCCGATTGACGCTGCTGGTTGACCTTAGCAACGGGCGCTATGACATTGGTTTTGCGGGCGAACTAGAGCGTTACGCAATCCCCGGTCTCGGCATTGTTGATGTCAGGACTGACCTTAAATTCATGCCCGGTGTTGGCAGCAAGGGCACAATCCTTGCTGGGCGCGGGCAAGCGTGGGTGCGCCGCCTTGATAACAAATTCTTGGCCAGCCTAACGCAAGGTCTGCCACAAATTGAGACCGGCCTCGTGCGCGGGGCCGACGGTATCTTGCGCTTTAACAATCTGCGCCTCATCGCGCCCGGCATAACGCTTACCGGCAGCGGTATCCGCCGCAGTGATGGCACATTCCAGTTTCAGGCCAGCGGGCGACAGGCGCGCTACGGTCAGATTGTCCGCCTGTTGCTTGATGGCCCGATCCAGCGGCCAAAGCTCGACATATTGTTCAAGGCGCCAAATGCCGCGATGGGGCTAAGCGATGTCCGCTTACTGCTCGATCCCAATCCAGCCGGCTACGCATGGACAGCGCGCGGTGGATCAACGCTCGGCGGCTTTACTGGCGCAGGCTCAGTGCTGCTCCCCGCAGGCGGCGCAGCGACGATCAATGTTTCAGCACTTGATGTGTCAGGGATCAATGCACGTGGATCGCTCATTTCGCGAGACGGCGGGTTTGAGGGCGGGCTGACGCTTGGCGGAAGTGGTATCAGTGGAACCCTAGACTTTGCACCTGCTGGTAATATTCAGCGGATTGAAGCACATTTGAAGGCACGCGATGCCAAACTCAGCGGCCCGCCGCTGATGTCGGCGCAGCGTGGTCAGCTAGACGGCGTGATGCTGCTTGATCCCGCAGGCACTACGATTGAGGGCACCATCAGCGGCCAAGGGCTGGCGCGCGGCAATGTCTCGCTCGCGCGGCTCGCGGCGAATGTCAAACTGCGCGGCGGCGTTGGTGAGGTGCGCGCAAGCCTTGCTGGCTCGCGCGGTCGATCATTCGATGTGCAGACCATCGCACAGATACGCCCAGACCGAGTAGAACTTATCGGCAGCGGCACTATTGATCGCAAGCCAATCCGCCTGATCAGCCCGGCGCTCTTTGCACGCGAAGCAAGCGGCTGGCGGCTATCCCCAACAACGCTTGAATTCGCGGGTGGACGCGTAGTGACTTCAGGGCTATTCGGCGAGCGCGCAACCGAGTTTGATGCCAACGTCACCAAAATGCCACTCACAATCCTTGATGTCGCCTATCCCCAGCTCGGACTTGGCGGCAGTGCGAGCGGAACAATAGTGTACCGCGCCAATGATGGCGGCTTACCTAGCGGCAAAGCCAATGTGCGGATCAGCGGGCTAACACGTTCCGGGCTGGTGCTCAGCTCGAAGCCGCTCGACGTTGGCATTGCTGCTGTGCTCAGCGCAAATAATGCCGCCGCACGCGCGGTTGCGGTCAGCGGCGGGCAGACCATCGGGCGCGGCCAGATTAAGCTCACGCCAAGTGCAGGGCCAGATATTATGACGCGCCTCAATCGCGCACCGATGTTTGCGCAGCTTCGCTTCAATGGTGCCGCCGATACGCTTTGGCGGCTTGCTGGAGTAGAGGCGATCGATCTCTCTGGCCCCGTCGCGATTGGGGCCGATATTACGGGTACGCTGAATGATCCACGCATTGCCGGTTCGCTGCGCACCAATGGCGCGCGGATTGAAAGTGCGGTGACCGGCATGGTCCTCACCGGCGTGAAGGCGAGCGGACGCTTTGGCGGATCGACGCTTACCATAGACCAATTCACTGCAGCCTCGGGCAAAGAGGGCAAACTCTCAGGCAGCGGCACATTCGATCTCTCCTCAACGCGCGGCTTTGCGATGGATTTGAATGTGGTCGCTGATCAAGCGCGGCTCATTGCGCGCGATGAATTATCGGCAACAGTCACCGGGCCATTATCGCTCAAATCGGATGCGAACGGCGGGCTCATTTCGGGCGATATCGTGCTTGATAAGAGCAGTTATCGGCTTGGCCGCGCGGCATCGGCAGTCGCGGCTATTTCGCAGCTTAATGTCATCGAGATCAACACCAATGTCGATGCGCCCGTGCGCCGCGCGCGACCAACCGGCTGGAAGCTCGCGATCAAAGCGCGCGCGCCGGGGCGCGTTGCTGTAACTGGCCTTGGCATTGAGAGCGAATGGCGCGCGCGGCTTGAAATTGGCGGATCGGCAAATGCACCAGTCATTCGCGGGCAGGCAGACCTTGTGCGCGGTGGCTATGAATTTGCTGGGCGGCGTTTTGATTTGGCGCGCGGCATAATCCGTTTTCAGGGCGAAAGCCCGCCCGACCCAATCCTCGACATTGTTGCAAACGGCGACACGCAGGGGCTCAACGCAACGATCCGCGTCACCGGCACTGGCCAACGCCCCGAAATTGCGTTTAGCAGCACCCCTGCCCTGCCGCAGGATGAACTGCTCTCACGCCTGCTGTTCGGCACGTCGATCACCAACCTGTCAGCACCCGAGGCGGTTCAGCTTGCATCAGCGGTTGCCTCACTGCAAGGCGGAGGCAACGGCCTCAACCCAATTAATGCGCTGCGCAATGCGATTGGGCTTGACCGACTTCGCATCCTCCCCGCCGATACGACAACGGGGCAGCGCACCTCAATTGCTGCGGGCAAATATCTGACGCGGCGGATTTATTTCGAAGTAATCACCGACGGCCAAGGCTATTCCGCAACCCGCGCCGAGTTTCAAATCACCCGCTGGCTTTCGGTGCTGTCAACAATATCGAGCATCGGTCGCCAATCAGCGACCGTCAGAGTGTCAAAGGATTATTGAGGCGATTTAGCTGCTTGGAACAGGCGACGATTGCAACTGAATGTAGTTTTGCAGCCCCATCCGCGCGATCATCTCAAATTGCATTTCGATCGTGTCAACATGCTCTTCCTCATTCTCAAGGATGTATGCAAAGAGATCACGGCTGACATAGTCGCGGACGGTTTCGCAGTGGGCAATGGCTTCCTTAAGCTGCGGCACTGCTTCGTTCTCAAGCGCTAGGTCGGACTTGAGAATTTCCTCAACCGTCTCACCAATTTTGAGACGGCCGAGAAGTTGAAAATTGGGCAAGCCTTCGAGGAACAGGATGCGCTCGGCGAGCTTGTCGGCGTGCTTCATCTCGTCGATTGACTCACGATATTCAAAATCTGCGAGCTTGGTAATGCCCCAATTTTTGAGCATTTTGGCGTGGAGGAAATATTGGTTGATTGCGGTCAGCTCATTCTTGAGCGCCTCATTCAAATATTCGATTACTTTTGCGTCGCCCTTCACAAGCCGCTCCTATAGGTTGAATCACAAAGATCACTTAGAAGGAAATATGTTAATTAAGAAGCAGAAAAACGGCGGTTTTTAGGGATTTTTCACACGCTATTGCTAAGCGATTGCACGTTCAGTGCTGATAATAGTTCGCGCGAACGAAAGGCACTGGCCGCATTTTGGTTTGCGCCCCATTGAAGCATAAGCGCTGCTCGGGCAGCTCGCACCTTCACGCACAGCCGCGCGCAAATCCCGCTCTCTGATCGCATTGCAAACACAAATAATCATTGCCAACCTCGCTATTGCAAATCATTCTTAGATTAAAAGAGATTGATTCGCAATAGCGGATTTTTCATCGGCGAATCAGCTTGGCAGCCCGCTGATCGCCTTCACTTCCATAAAGTCACGCAGACCAAACAGACCGGCTTCGCGACCATTGCCTGATTGCTTGTAGCCGCCGAACGGTGCGCCCGGTGACGGCCCCCAATTATTGATCACGACCACTCCGGCGCGCAACTTTGGTGCGACCTTGGCGGCCTCGGCTGGATCACCCGAAATCACCGCTGACAGGCCATATTCGGTATCATTGGCAATGCTGATTGCTTGTTCAAGCGTATCATAGGCCATCACGGTTGCGACCGGGCCGAACACTTCTTCGCGCGCAATCCGCATGTCAGGGGTCACACCCGAGAACACCGTTGGCTTGATATAATAGCCGCGATTGACGTTGGCGGGCAGATCAGTGCCGCCAGTTTCAAGCGTTGCGCCTTCATCAATGGCCGATTGGATCAGCCCTTGGATTTTCTCATATTGGGTTTTGTTGACGACTGGGCCAATATGTGCGCCTTCGGTGAGCGGATCGCCAACGCTGGTGCCATCAAACATCGCCTTGATGAAGCTGACGGCTTCGCTTTCTTGATCCTTGTGAACAAGGATGCGCGTTGGCGCGATGCAGCTTTGGCCGGTGTTGATGAGCACGCCCATCACCGTTGGCGGAAGCACCGCCGCCAAATCAGAACCGGGAAGCACAACATTGGGCGATTTACCACCAAGCTCTTGATGAACACGCTTGACAGTATCAGCGGCAGCCTTCGCCACAAGCACCCCAGCACGCGTTGATCCGGTGAAGCTCACCATATCAACATCCTTATGCGCCGAAATCGCCGCCCCAACAGTCGGCCCATCTCCCTGAACAAGGTTGAACACGCCCGCAGGCACGCCAGCCGCATGAAGGATTTCAGCAAAAATCGCGGCGTTGCCGGGACATTCTTCCGAAGGTTTCAAGATCATCGTGTTGCCGCCAGCAAGCGCTGGGGCGACCTTCAGTGCAATTTGATTGAGCGGCCAATTCCACGGCGTAATCATACCAACGACACCGATGGGTTCATAAACGACAGTGTTTGCGCCGTGCTGTTCACTGAACGCAAAATCCTTGAGTGCTGCGATGGTGCCAAAGAATGCGCCCAAACCGGCTGGCCCTTGAGCGGCAGCGGCAAAGCTGACTGGCGCGCCCATTTCATTGGCCATGGATTTGGCAATATCGGGAATACGCTTTTTATATTCCTCAACGATCCGACCAAGCAGTTCGAGCCGTTCTTCGCGGGTAGTTTGGCTGAAGGTAACGAACGCTTTCTTCGCGGCGGCGACGGCGGCATCAACATCTGCGGCGGTGCCCATCGTGATTTCGGTGCAGGCTTCTTCGGTTGAGGGGCTGATCACCTCATGCCGGGTGCCGCCGATGCTATCGACCCACGCACCGTTGATATATTGCTTCAAATAGCTGTCCATAATGTCGCTCCTTCGATTCGCGGGAATAATGATCAGTTTTGATGTGGGACTTTTCGAGCCAAGGTCAAGCATTACCCCTCAACCAATCATCTTTGCCGCCATAATCCAGAGACATCCGGCTAGCGTAACCGCACCCCCAGCAATCGTGAAGCGCGATGCATAATAGAGCATCTTCATCTGCGCATCAATTGACCGGCAAAACGCGGCAAACAGTCGCTGGATGAGCATTTCAGGGCTTTCCTCAATCCCTTCAGGGTCAAACTCCTCCCCCACTAATATCCCACGAACGCAGAGATAGCCCGAAACCGAAAGCAACATAACGCCAAGCGTGATCACCAGCACCGGCCACGGCTGCGTTGGTGCATCAAGGCTGAGCGGCGCGCCCGGTGAGGCGGAAATCGGTTGAATAGCCGAAGCCAGCAGCAGCGCATTAAACCCAAGCAGCGCGCCAAGCCGCACCGACAGATCAAGATCCTTATGCTTGAGCATATCAAAGTCAGCGGGGAAGCTCGGCAGCAACCCGTTATGACTGATTTTTTGAAACGCACGCAGCGCTGTCCGCATTGAAGCGTGTTTATATTCAGCCATTATTTTCCCTGATCATGATAATTACCCTCCGAATAATAGCACGCCTGCCTAAAACCAAGCACTGCGAAGCCGTTCACTATAATATACCGGATGATATCAAACCTGTAAGAGAGAGATTGGCAATGGCGGCTTCATTGATGCACGCAATAAACCACGACGCAGTGCCGCATTACCTGCCTATGGGTTCAATTTTACCTATTGATCATAATAGCCAGATGCGTACGCTGATGCTGCTTGAACAAGTAGCGTCTATTGCGAACCGAAGCCGTGATCCGCATGTTTTGCTCAAAACTATCATCGAAATCACTTGTGTTGATATGGGCTTTGTTGCTGGCAATGCCTTGGTGCGCCAAGGCCATGAAGGCGAAGTTGAGCTGCATGGCTGCGGCGCTGCATTTGCCTCTGATGCAGAAGCAGGGGCCGGATTTATTGAAGTTTCAAACCGCTTTTCCACTTGGGCCTGCGCAACGCTACCCGGACGGCTGCTGCTTGATGCTTCACCTTCGACACTGACTAACCTACAAACCCGCCCCAATTTCTCACGTCACCGCGAAGCACAGATGATTGGCGCGCTATCTATGATTGCGGTGCCAATCTTAGTTGACGGAGATGTTGTCGGGGCGCTCGAATTTTTTCTTGATCGAGACGAATTAGGTGATGCGCGGCAGATTGACCTTCTATCACATATTAGCGCAGAGGTTTCGC
The DNA here is from genome assembly GCA_031418495.1 of Sphingomonadales bacterium. GTDB lineage: Bacteria > Pseudomonadota > Alphaproteobacteria > Sphingomonadales > Sphingomonadaceae > Aquisediminimonas. Next base: position 27,156 of record JANOXQ010000157.1, on the reverse strand, counting down.
AAGTTTTCAGCCGCGCTTTCAATGAAGCGCAGCTACGCCGCGATGCGGTGCGTGATGCAGTGACCGGCCTGCCGAACCGGACGATGTTTGAGGCGCAATTGAACCTTAGCTTTGCCGCCGCGCGCGCAGCCACTAGACCGGGGCCAACCCTAATAGTCATCGAATTTGAAGGCCTTAAGCGCATTCGCAACATGGCGGGTTTTCAAGCAGGCGATGCACTACTCACCGAGGTGACGCAGCGGATCAACTGCCTCGTTGATGAATTTGGCGCGGCTGACCGGCTGTTACTCCATTATGCGCATTCGATCATGTTTGCGCGCATTGGCGGCGATGATTTCGCAATCAGTATTGATGGCCCTGACCGCGAAGCTCTTTCCGCAGAAATTGCAGAGGCTGTACACCACAATCTCCGCGCACATCTGGGCAACCGCCAGGGGGCGCCTCAGGTCTCGGCCAGCATCGGCATTGTGCATGACGACTGCAGCTATGCCACACCTGAAGAGCTTTTGCGCGACGCCGACTTCGCGATGTATCAGGCGCAGACGCGTGGAGCCCAGCAGACGGTCATTTTTGACCAACTGATGCGTACAAATAATCAAGCGACAGACGAGATGGTCACCGCGCTTCAGGATGCTATCAGACTGCATCAATTTGAAATACATTATCAGCCGATTTACACACTTGCCAACCAACACCTCGTTGGGGTTGAGGCGCTGGTTCGATGGCGCCGCGCCGACGGCAAGCTAACAATGCCCGATGATTTTATTGGGGTGGCCGAAGATCACGGCCTGATTGGCGATATTGGCAGCCAAGTGCTGCGAGTGGCATGCAAGACAATGAGTGTACTTAGCTCCACAATGCCCGAGGTTTATCGCCCCTTTGTCAGCATCAATGTCTCAACCCAGCAATTTCTCCAGCCGAATTTTCTTGAGGAAGTCCGCGAAATCATTGACGATACTGGGATTGATCCGGCGCTGCTGGTCGTCGAAATTACCGAGAGTGCGGCGATCATGAACCTTCAGAATACCGCGCGGCTGGTTGCCGAATTGCGTTCATGGGGCGTTCGGGTAGGGCTTGACGATTTTGGCACTGGCTATTCATCGCTCTGCCATCTGCAAAGCCTGCCGCTCGACGGGATCAAGATCGACAAGAGTTTCGTTATGGATCAAACCGAGGCAAACGCCAACTGGGCGGTTGTGACCGCGATCCTCCAAATGGCCAAAGCACTTGATATCCGCGTGATCGCCGAAGGCATCGAAACAGAATTTCAACTTAATCAATTGCGCGAACTTGGTTGCCTGCTTGGCCAAGGCTATTATTTCAGCCGTCCGTTAGACCGTAATGGGATTGCGGCGTTGCTTGGTAGGGACAATAGAAACGCTTCGGAGGCTTGAGGCTTCCGCTTACATTCGCTCCTTTGCTTTCCCACGTAATTTGCGGTGGACGCGCCAAAGGCCAATGCAGGCGAACGCCTAGTCATTCTTAATCTTAGCACTGAGCACATAAGAAGTGCGGCGAGCATCAAATGGCCATCCACCGGGACCGCGCGCGATTCGAGCCATGGAGCGAGTGGATCATTTTGAGCGTCACCTTCGCCACCTGCTTTGCTATCATCTGACTATCGGCCAGCTCTAATTTATCATCTACCATGCGCACCCTTACTTAAGGGCATCCAAGACGCCGGCGAACCAGCCCGCACGTGGCAAGCATTCATGTCCATGTAAAATATGCACTGAAAAAGCCCCCGGCGGAAACCGCCGGGGGCTTTTTCGTGAGAACCAATCGATGTGCTTACTGAAGCAGGCTCAGTACACCCTGCTGGCTCTGGTTGGCCTGCGCAAGCATCGCGGTTGAGGCCTGTGACAGGATCTGCGCCGAAGCGAGCTTCGTCGATTCAACCGAGAAATCAGCATCGGCAATACGCGATGAGGACTCGGTCAAATTGGTGACGGTCGATGTCAGATTGTTGACGGTTGCATCAAGGCGGTTCTGCTGCGCACCCAGATTTGAACGCTCGGTCGAAACCGTTTCAATTGCAGTATCGAGCAGACCAAGCGCGGTTGAAGCCCCCGCCGATGTGGACAAGTCAATCGCGCCAACGCCGAGGCCAGTTGAGCGAAGATCACCAATCGTGATGTTAACGGTTTCGCCTGATTCAACGCCTGTCTGGATGTTGAGGTTAGCGGTGCCATCAAGCAGCGATGTGCCATTGAAATCAGTGCGCGTGGCGATATCGTCAACCTGCAACGTAAGGGCTTCAACTTCAAGCTGGATCGCCGCACGGTCTGCTGTGGTTGAGGTGCCGTTGGCAGATTGAACCGCAAGTTCACGCATCCGAACAAGGATGTTAGACACTTCGCCAGCCGCGCCTTCAGCAGTTTGCGCAAGCGAGATACCGTCGTTCGAATTTCGCACAGCCTGATTGAGGCCACGTACTTTGGCATCCATCCGCGTTGTGATGGAAAGGCCAGCGGCATCGTCCTTGGCACCATTGATGCGCTTGCCGGTTGAGAGGCGTTCAATCGCGGTGTCGCGCATGTTGCTTGCGATACGTGAGCTATTCTGGGCGCGCAGTGCGCTAACGTTGGTGTTGATGATCATTATATAATGTCCTTTTTAGCAGTCTTCAGTGTGAGGCTGCTCAGTGGATGAGAACAACCTTGAGTGCTAAAACGGCAACACGTCAGAGTAGTTAAATCATCGTCATTCGCGCGAAGGCGGGAATCCATAATCTCAGAGGCTCGGAGTATATGGACTCCCGCCTTCAGCCGTTGGCTGAAGTTTATCCTGAGCGCCTGCAAGCCAGTCGAAGGGCGGGAGTGACGGGGCATGTGTCAAAATTCCGGCAAAGCGCCAATAATAAGGTACGCCTTGTAATATTTCTCCCCATTTCAGGCCACTTCCCCAACTTGGCACGGCCTTTGCTATAATGATCACGCGGGCAATATTGTCCGCCTGTTCAGGGGCCGTATTTACCAATGTCGACAATCGATCAAAGCCGGTTGCTGCAAATGCGGACAACCATTGTCAACCAGAACAGCGCACTGCAACGCGCGGCTGGTGGCGCGGCACCTGCCGAAGACGTTGGCGGCTTTGGCAAGACGATGGTCGATGCACTCAAGTCTGTGAACAATCAGCAGGCCAAGGCGAGCGACCTTTCCGCTGCGTACGAACGCGGCGAAACCAATGACATCGTCGGCGTGATGGTTGAGCGACAAAAAGCCTCGCTCGGCTTTGAAGCCACGCTCCAAGTCCGCAACAAACTGCTCTCGGCGTACCGCGACATCATGAACATGCCGGTATAACCCGATGGCTGAACAAGAAATCCTTGCGCCCGATAATGCACGTTCGCTCAATCGCCAGCCACAAATGCTGACCGGGCGGCTTGATGGCCTGCGCGGCTTTACGCAGCAGCCCGCGTTTCAGCGTGCGCTCCCCGCGATGGGGATGCTCGGCGCGGTCAGCCTTGCCGCACTTGCGTGGTGGGCACTGCAATCGCCCACGCAAATGCCATTGTTTCAGGGGCTGACCGATGCAGACAAATCCGCTGTTGCCGATGCGCTCGGCACCTCGGGCATCGCCTATACGATTGATCGCAACAGTGGCGCTATTCAAGTCGGCGAGGATGAACTTCATAAGGCACGGATGGTGCTTGCTGGCCAAGGCCTGCCCAAGGCAGCGCCTGCTGGCGATGCGCTGCTTGCCGCACTTCCGATGGGATCAAGCCGCGCAGTTGAGGGCGAAACATTGCGCGGCGCGCGTGAGGCTGATCTTGCCCGCACGATTGAAGCGATTGACGCGGTCAAAACCGCACGCATCCATTTGGCCACGCCCGAACCAAGCGTTTTCGTGCGCGATAACAGTGTGCCCGCCGCTTCTGTGATGCTCACCCTACAACAGGGGCGCACGCTGTCTGATGCGCAAGTGCGCGCAATCCGCCATTTGGTTGCCTCGTCAGTTGCGGGCATGTCACCCGAACAAGTGTCGATTGTCGATCAGAGCGGCGCGCTGCTTTCGCAGCAGGACGCAAACGGCGACAATCGCAATTTTCAGCTTCAGCTCCAGATGGAGGAACGTTACCGCCAAGCGCTCGTTGCACTACTCGCGCCGATGGTTGGCCAAGGCAATTTCACCGTCGAAGTCCATGCCGATGTTGAGCAATCTGAAAGCCAATCAACGCGCGAAACCTATCCCAAGGATGATCAGGCGCTCCGCCGAGAAGAGGGCAATCGTTCCAATGCTGCGGGCCGTGATAACGCGACCGCTGGTGGCATTCCAGGGGCGCTCGCCAACCAGCCGCCGCCTGCCACCCAAGTCGCGACCACGCCCGCCACGCCGCAAACCCCACCTGCGGGACAGCCGAGCAATCAATCAACCGAAACCTATGCGCGCAGCTTTGACGTTGGCCGCGAAATATCGGTTACGCATAACCCGCAAGGACGCTTGACCCGGCTGACCGTGGCGGTTGCGCTCCGTGACACCAAGGGCGCAAAGCCTCGCACACCCGCCGAAATCGCAGCCATCGACGGCCTAATCAAAGGCGCAGTTGGTTTTAACGCGACACGCGGCGATGTAGTGGCACTGTCAGCACGCCCCTTTGCCGAAGCGACGATTGAACCTGTGGCGCTGTGGGACAAGCCGTGGGTGATGACCATCGCGCGGCAGGTTGGCGGCTTGCTGGCTGGGCTTTTGGTGTTCATCTTGATTGGCCGCCCACTCATAAAAATGCTGCGCAGCAAAGCCACGGCACGCGCCGAACAAAATGAGCTGCTTGAGCAGCAATTGCTGAGCGAAACCAACGCTGGCCGCAGAAACGCAACCCAGCCATCAGGCGCAGAAATCACTCTCGACATGATTGAGGCCGCGCCAAGCTATGAAGCGCGCGCCAAACTCGTTCGCGCCTTTGTAGCGCAAGATTCCGAACGTGCGGCGCTCATCGTCCGCCAGCTGATTCAGGAGCGCGCCGATGCCCGCTGAAGCCGAGGTTGAGGATATTGACACCACAGCATTAGAGCCAATCGGCGGCGCGGCAGCGGCGGCGATCCTGCTGATGCTGCTTGAGGAAAATGAAGCCGCAGCAATCCTCAAACATTTTGAACCTGATGAAGTGATGACGCTTGGTCGCGCGATGTTTGCCGCCTCGGGCGCAAATGAAGCTGAAATTGAGGGCGCACTAGACCGCTTTGTCGCGAGCAGCCGCTCGGTCTCAACCCTCGCCGTTGGTGCTGATCCGCGTATCCGCAGTGTCATGCACCAAGCGCTTGGCAATATCCGCGCCGACAATATCCTTGCTGAAATCGCACCACAATCAAGTGCTGCCGCGCTCGACATCCTGCGTTGGATGGAGGTGCCAACGATCATGCACATCTTGGCGAGCGAACATCCCCAAGTTAGCGCGATCATCCTAGCAGTGCTTACCCCCGAAATTGCAGGCCAAGTGCTTGAAGGGCTTGGTGAAGCCGCGCAGAGTGACCTCGTTGTCCGGGCCGCGCGGCTCTCCTCGGTGCCTGCAGACGCGATTGCCGATCTTGAAGCGATCCTAGACCGCGCAAGCGAGATCAAAGCGGGCAAGCCAAAGGTGAAACTCGGCGGTGCCAGCGAAGCCGCGCGCATCGTCAACAGCCTCAAAAAACCGACCGGCGAACGTGTGCTTCGTACCATAAAAAAACGCGACAAACAGCTTGGCCAAGACATTGAGGAGGAGATGTTCATCTTTGATAATCTGCTTGAGCTTGATGCCAAAAGCCTTGGCACAGTGCTGCGTTCGGTTGATGCTTCATCGCTTGGTCTGGCACTCAAGGGCGCATCCCAAGCGCTGGTTGATAAGATGCTCGGATCAATGTCGGCACGCGCGGCACAATCAATCCGCGATGATATGGCCGAAAGCGGCCTCGTCAAACGCGCCGAGGTTGAGGAAGCGCAAAAGGCGATCATTGCCGAGGCGCGTAAGCTGTCCGAAGCAGGCGAAATCACGCTCGGTGCAAAAGGTGATGACTATGTCTGAGGCACTCATCCAGCAAATCCGCGTCACTGATGCCCGGCTGCACGAAAGCGGTTTTCAACCTATGCTCGCGGCGGTGCCAAGCGTTGATACGAATGAGGAAACGCCTGAAGCTGACCTCTATGCACTTGGCTTTGAAGAGGGCCAGCAGATGGCCGCGCAAGCCTTTGAAATTGAACGCACGGCGCTCATGAAGCTGATCGCGAGTGCAAATGCACTCCAAAGCGAGCCGAGCGAAGAGCTTGCGGTTCTCATCGGTGAGGCGGTTGACCGGCTGGTCAGCGAGATTATCGGCAATGCGCCGGTTGATCGCGACTGGCTCAACGCCCACGCCAAGCGCGCCGCCGATATGGTCGCCGAATGTGACAGCGCACGGACGATGTGGGTTCATCCTGATGATCTGCCGCTAATCGACAGCAACTTGATCAGTCTGACACTGATGGCCGACCCGGACGCTGAACGCGGATCAATCCGCATCGACTGTTCGACTGGCTGGATCGAACATGGCACCGCGCTCTATCTTGATGAGCTCCGCACCGAACTTGGCCTTGGGGGCCACAGCGCATGAGCACACGGCTGATGAAATCGGCGGCGCTTCTGTTGCGCCAAGTTGACCTAACCCGCGCATCGCCGCGCCGGGTTGGCACACTCGCGGCGCATGAAGGCCTGATGCTTGAGGTTGAGGGTTTTCCACAACCACTTGGCACAACCGCGCGGATCGCAACCCCTGGCGGCGGCACTGTACGCGGCGAAGTTGTTGGCTTTCGCGGCCATCGCAGCCTGATTTTGCCGTTCGACGGCGACGCCCCCTTCGCGGCGGGTTCGCGCGTTGAGCCTGACGGGCGCGGCGGGATGGTGACGTGTGGCAATGCGCTGCTCGGTCGCGTGATTGATGCCCACGGAACACCGCTTGACGGACGCCAGCCGATTTTCAGCCGTTTTGCCTGGCCGCTCGGCGGGCGCAAATCAAATCCGCTGCGGCGCGGGCGCGTAATCAAATCACTCGATATTGGTGTGCGCGCGATCAACGGCTTGCTCACCGTTGGTGAGGGGCAGCGCGTTGCGATCATCGCTGGTTCGGGCGTTGGAAAATCAGTGCTGATGGGGCAGATGCTTGCAGGCGTTGACTGCGATGTCGTCGTGGTCGGCCTAGTCGGCGAGCGTGCCCGAGAGGTCAGCGATTTTGTCGAAACCAAGCTGACGCCAGCCATTCGCCAGAAATCAGTCGTTGTCGCAGTTCCCGCCGATCATCCGCCGCTGCTCCGCCTGCGCGCTGCAATGCGCGCCACCGCAATTGCCGAATTCTTCCGCAGCGAGGGCAAGAAGGTTTTCCTGCTGATCGACAGCCTCACCCGCGTGGCCCATGCGCAGCGTGAGATTGGGCTGTCACTGGGTGAACCGCCAACGATGAAGGGCTATCCGCCTTCCGCGCTTGGCCTGATCCCGCGCCTTGTTGAACGCGCAGGCGTTGACCGCGATAGCGGCGGATCAATCACCGCAATTTACACCGTGCTCGCTGACGGCGGCGATGTTGATGATCCCGTCGTCGACTCCGCCCGCGCGATTGTTGACGGGCATATTGTCCTGTCACGCAGCCTTGCCGAACAGGGCATTTATCCAGCCATCGATATCGCCAAATCGCTTTCGCGGACGATGCCCGATGTGATTGACGCTGACCACCTCCGCGCCGCCGCGCGCTTTCGTCAGCTTTGGTCTGTCTATGAGGAAAACCGCGATCTCCTGCTCATGGGTGCTTACGCTCCGGGCAATGACGCGTCGCTTGATGAGGCAATCGCGCGGCGCAGCGCGATGATTGAATTTGCGCGCCAAAGTTCGCACGAAACGATTGATTATGCCGCGTCACGCCGTGCGCTGATCGAAGGGTTTGGCGCATGACCGACACCACCGCCCGCCGCGCGCGCCTGCTCCGACTGCGCACCATCGAACACCGCATTGCCAAGGCAAAACTGGCGCGCGCTGATGCGGCGCTCGTCAATCTTGAACGGATTGCCGGGCGGATTGCAGCGCTCAGAGACGGGCTTGGCGCAAGCGTTGGTGGAACGAGTGGAATGGCGCTGAAGGCCATGGCCGAAATGTCGATCCGCCTTGATGCTGCACGCAGCGGGATGACCGCGCCGATGACTGAAGCTGAGGCACGCCGCGCCGAATTTAACGCGCTGCGCATTACCGCTCAGCAAAAAGAAGACAGCGCGGCGAAGCTGCATGACAAAGCTGCAACGTCCGAAGCCGCAACGCGCGACCTGCGCGCAGATGCCAATCGCCCGCACCGCAAACGCACAGCCTATCTGGAGAGCCGCACATGATGCCCGCGATTTCGCTTACGCCCCTGCCCGCTCTGCCACCGTTTCAGTTTTTGCCCGAGGCTGATCTGAGCTTTGACGCGGTGCTCGCAACCGTTGCGCCGCCCGCGCCGCAAGCTCCGGCAGTGGCAGAACGCACGATGCCCGAAGAAGCGCTGTCGCCCTTCCTTGGGATTACTCCGCTAAAGACGCAAGTGCCCGGTGAACAAGCGCCCCCTGCTAAAGAAGACACGCTCGACACGCCCAAAGATGCACTTTCAATGCCGGTGCCGGTTGCGACTCCGATGCTTCCACTGGCTCCACTGATCAGCGCGGCTGTTCAAGTAAAACCGGCTTCAAGCCCAGCGCCGTTGAGGCTCTCCACAAGCGCGCCACAGTCAAAGCCTGCGCTGGCTGTCAGTGCAGGTGAAGACGAGAGCGCTTCGACAGCGACCCGCCGGGAGCCAGTGCAAACGGGCTTGGAGACGGCAACCTCACCTGAAATTCCTGATGCGCCACCCTCCCCGCAACCGTTCGGGCTGAGCCCGTCGAAGCCCTCGCTTTCTGTAAGTAGTGAAAAAGAAGAGGGCAATTCGTCCTCAACCCAGATTTTTAACGACGCGTTCACACCTGCCCCGCTCAATCCAAGCAGACTGGCAGATACAGCCGCGACCTCGCCACAACCAATCGCATCGACATCAACCGCTGACCCTTTGCGCTTCGTGGTCGAGCGTCAGCTTGATCTTGCGCGCGATAGCCGTTGGCTTGATGCCCTCACGCGCGACATCGTGGCGGTTGCCGAGACGCCTGACCGGCTGTCGTTTCGCCTATCGCCGCCGCAGCTTGGACAGCTTGATGTTGACCTGAGCACTTCAGACAGCGGGCTTTCGGTGCGGATGAACACCAGCACCGAAGCCGCAGCCCAGATTGTTGCCGCCGCCCAGCCGCGCCTGGTTGATGAACTTAAAAATCAGGGTGTGCGCGTTGCCGAAGCGCAGGTTTCAACTGGCGGCGGGCAATCGCAAGGCCAAGGCCAGCAGCAGCAACGCGAAGCCGACCAGATGATCGAATTCGCGCGCGGTCGCTTTGAGCGTGCCGACCAAACCAACCAAACGCGGCCGACGGGTCGCTTCGCCTGACACAGGGAACATGTGAAATGAGCAACGACAAGACCAAAGATAAAGACGACGCCACGGCGAAACCCAAAGGCGGCAAAATGAAGAAGATTCTGATGATCAGCGTCGGGGCGATCATCTTGCTCGGCGCTGGCGTTGGCGGCGGCGTCTATGCGTCTGGAATGCTTGGCGGCGACAAAAAGCATGAAGACCCCAACCGACCCAAACTGGTTGAACGCAGCGAAGAGCCTGCCGAAGAGGCGGCTGGCGAAGGCGGCGAGGCGAAGGAAGCCCCGCCCAAGGTCGGCACCGTTTCGGTCAAGAGCGACACTGCGCCAGTTGATCCCAAAAAATTTGAGCCAACCTATGTGCCGCTTGAACAAAGCTTCACCGCCAATCTGGTTGATGGACAGGGCTTCGTCCAAGTCGGCTTAAGCCTTTCCACCTATTATGACGGGAAAGTGGTCGCCAACGTAAAACGCCACATGGTGCCGATCCGTTCGGCGATCCTGCTAACGCTCTCCGAACAGGATGGCGCGGTGCTTTCCACCCCGCAGGGCAAACATGCGCTGCAGAAGCAATTATCAAAATCAATCAACCGCGTGCTGCGCGAAAAAGAGGGCTTTGGCGGCATCGACAGCGTCTATTTCACCAATTTGGTGGTGCAATAGCCGTGGCAAGCACAGCTGAAGCAGTCCCCGTCTCGCTGCTGCGTGAACGTGATGATGCGCCGGGATTTCCTGGACTTGACCGGATTGGTGAACGGTTTTCGCGCGGATTACGCGATGTCATCGCAGCTGCTGGCGGCAACCAAGCAACCGTTACACGCGGCGCATCACAGCTTAAGAGCTTTGGCGCATGGCGCAATGAACAAGCGACTTTTGGCGCGCTCTGCCGCTATCACTTGCCACCGATCAAGGGCGCGATGCTGATCGCCATTCCACCAGCACTCATCATCCAGATGGTTGATCTGTTTTATGGCGGCACTGGTGAGATTTCATCAGCACGCGGCGAATTTACCGCTGCTGAAAGCCGTTACATTATGCGATTTGGCGAACAATGCCTGCCGCTGCTCGCTGCCGCATGGGCTGATATTGCAGTGCTCAATCCGGTGCTTGCTGGCATAGGAACCGATATCACCAATGCAAAGCTCGGTAAGGATATGGATCTGGTCGTGATCCAGCCATTCGCGTTGCACATTGGCGGCGGCGATCAAGCTACGCTCGCCTGCGTCTACCCCGTCTCCGCACTCCGCCCGATTGCCGCACTCTCTGACGCGCCGCAGCCCGAAAATGCAACGCCCGCCGATCCGGTCTGGCGTGATCGCCTTGCTGAGGCAGTCCATGAAGTGCGCCTGCCGATGCGGTCAATTTTCGCGCGGCCTGAACTCCGCTTGGCCAATTGCTCTCGCTCAAGGCTGGCGATGTTATCCCCGTTTGCTTGCCAAGCCATATCCCGATCACGGTGGCCGGACGCTTGTTTGCACACGGCACAGTCGGCGAGTCAGGCGGACGCGCCGCAATCAAAATTGAAAAAATCGAACAAGGAACCACGCGTTATGAGTGATATGACCGAAGCCCCAAACGCCAATGCTCGCGGCGCTTCGCTAGTGCGGCCAGATCAGAATTTTGACTTGCTCGCGGGCGTTTCGCTCCGCGTTTCGGTTGAGGTTGGCGCAGCGTCAATCAAGCTGTCCGAACTGCTCAACCTCGCCGAGGGCAGCGTGGTTGAGCTTGACCGCCAAGTGAATGATCTACTCGATATTTTTGCCAACGGCACGCTGATCGCCAAGGGTGAAATCGTCACCGTTGATGGGCGTTACGGCATTCGCATTGTTGAAGTCGTCGCACCTGACCGTCAGCTTTCCGGCTTTGAGCGGAGGGCGTGATGACTGAATATATCCTGCGTCTTTTCATCCTCATCCCAATGGTTGGCGGGCTTGCTTGGGGATCGCTTTGGCTCTGGCGGCGGGTTCAGCTTGGCCTGCCTGTGCAAGGTTCAGTGACGCGGCCTGCCCGCATGATTGATGTTATGCCGCTTGGCACGAGCGGCAAGCTTGCGGTCGTCGAATTTGGCGGGCGCGAACTTTTGATTGCGGTATCGCGCACCCAAATCTCGCTGATCGCCGAGTCTGATAAGGGCGATTTCGATGCGTAAGCTATTTATCGCCATCGCCATAACGCTCCTCCTCACCGCAGCCCCCGCACTCGCACAGACCGCGCAAGGGCTAGACCGTGCGCTTGATACGATTGCGGGCGATGGCAAGCCGCTGTCGCTCTCGCTTCAGCTTTTGATGTTGATGGGGCTGCTCACCGTCCTCCCCTCACTAATCCTGATGATGACGAGCTTTACCCGGATCATCATTGTCCTCTCAATCCTGCGTCAAGCGCTAGGCTTGCAACAAACGCCTCCCAATCAAGTGCTAGTCGGGCTGAGCCTATTCCTTTCAATCTTCATCATGCAGCCAGTGCTCACCCAAGTGAACGCAAACGCAATCGGGCCTTATGGCAAAGAGGAGATCAGCCTTGAGGAAGCAATCTCTCGCTCAGGCACCGCGTTCCACGGCTTCATGATGATGCAGACACGCAAAACCGATCTCGCGATGTTTGCCAAGATCGCCAAAGCCCCCGATTTCAAAAGCAAGGCCGATGTCCCCTTCTCAATCCTGCTTCCCGCCTTCGTCACAAGCGAACTCAAAACCGCGTTTCAAATCGGCTTCCTGATCTTCCTGCCGTTCCTGATTATTGACCTGATTATCGCTTCCGCACTCATGTCGTTGGGGATGGTGATGCTGTCGCCGACGATCATTTCGATGCCGTTTAAGCTGTTGCTGTTCGTACTCGTTGACGGCTGGGCGCTGACGATGGGGTCGCTCGCCAACTCATTTGCAGGAGGGTGATATGGACGCTGACTATTTCATCAATGTCGCACAGCAAGCGCTGTGGGTGCTTGCCCTCGCCTCGGCCCCAATCCTCATCCCCGCGCTCGTCGTCGGCGTGTTGCTCGGGATGGTGCAGGCGGCAACGTCGATCAATGAAGCGACGCTGACCTTCGTGCCAAAACTCGTGATCGTCGGCGGGTGCATCGCGATCTTTGGCGGCAGCATCATGGTGCTTCTGGTTGATTTCACGCGAGAGATTTTTGCGCGCATCCCTGATCTGGTGCTCTAATGCCCGCTGAGTTCGGCAATATCGAGGCGCAGCTTATGCTGTGGCTGTTCGCAATGATCCGCCCCGGTGCGGCCTTCCTTGCAGCCCCCGTGTTTAGCGCGCCTGCGGTGCCGGTGCAGCTCCGCCTGATCATCGCACTTGGCATTGGCGTTCCTGCGGCGTCGGCCGCCGGGATTACACTTCCGCCCGAGGGGATGGCGTCCTTTGCCGGGCTGCTCGCGATAGCGGGTGAAATTGTCGCAGGGTTGGCGCTGGGCTTTGCAGTACAGATTGGGCTGGCGGCGGCATTCCTTGCGGGCGAAGTCATCAGCAACACGATGGGGCTTGGCTTTGCCGCGATGAGCGATCCGCTCGGCGGCCAAGTCAGCCCCGCGATTGGCCAGTTTCTCTCAATGCTTGGCACCTTCCTGTTCCTTGCGGTCGGCGGACACCTCGCGCTCGCGCAGATTATTGTGGAGAGCTACATCGCGCTCCCGCCCGGCAATGGCTGGTTATCGCATGATGCCATCGGCGGCTTGGTGCGCTTTGGCGGGTTGGTGTTTGCAGCAGGGCTGTCAATTGCACTGCCGGTCGCGTTCGCGATGATTCTTGTCCAGATCGTCATGGCGATGATCGCACGCTCAACCCCGACGCTTAACCTGTTCGCGGTCGGTCTGCCTGCGACGCTGCTTGCGGGGATCATCCTCCTCGCGATTGCCGCCCCGGCGATGGCGGATTCGTTAATGACCGCGCTAGAGGCTGGCCTCGATCAGGCAAAGTTGCTCGCCAATGGCTGACACCCCTGATCGCGATCAAAAAACCGAGGCACCAAGTGCAAAGAAACTGAGCGACGCCACGAATGAAGGCAATATCCTTCAATCGAAGGAGCTTGCCACCGCCATCGTTATGCTGGCGGGTGCGGCGTGGTTCGCGCTCGCTGGGCCAGCCTTTTTTGAGGCGAGCCTCAATCTCATCAAAAGCGGGCTGACGCTGCGCGCACAGGATCATCAGGATTTTGATCCAGCGGCCGCCGCACTCCGCCTTGCGCAAGGGGTGCTCCTCCCGCTCGCCAGCCTGTTTGCGGTGACGCTGGTTGCCGCCCTCGCCACGCCAGCGCTGCTCGGCTCATTTGGGTTTCGCGGTAAGGCGCTTGCGTTCAAGGGCAACCGGATCAATCCGCTGACCGGCCTTAAACGCATTTTTGGGATGCAGGGGCTGATCGAGCTTGGCAAATCGCTCACCAAGGCGGGTGTGCTAGGCGCGCTTGGCTATTGGCTCGTTTCGGGTGACCTCCCCAAAATCCTTGGGCTTGGCGCACAAGATATTGCGCCCGCAATCTACAGCGTCGGCAGCAGCGTGACGCACGCGCTGCTCTGGCTTTCGGGCGGGCTACTCGCGATAGCCGCGATTGATGTGCCGATCCAGCGCCAGCGCCGCAATGCCGATCTGCGGATGACCAAGCAAGAAGTGAAGGAAGAAATGCGCCAAAGCGACGGCGCACCCGAAATGAAGCAAGCTAGGCGACAGCGCGCACACGAAATGCTCGCCGGTTCTGCGCGCAAGGCGGTTGAGGAGGCGACGGTCATCCTCACCAACCCAACCCATTTTGCGGTGGCGCTCAGATATCGCCCCGGCATCGACGCCGCCCCCGTAGTCGCCGCACGCGGACGCGGAGACGTCGCGCTCGCCATCCGCGCGCTTGCGAAAGAGCAGGGTGTGCCGACGCTAGAATACCCCCAACTCACCCGTGCGCTCTACTTCACCACCCGCGCAGGCCATGTCATCACAGAGGATCTCTACATTGCGGTCGCAACAATCCTCGCGTTCGTCTTCAACATTGAACGCGCAATGGCCGAGGGCGTTGTGCCGCCGAGCGTGGAAGTGCCCGAGGCAAGGCATTATGATGAACATGGGAAGCGGCGGATTTGACAATATACTCAAACAGGTATATTGATAGCCTCAATGCCAAATGAAACACCGCTCGACTGGATTGGTTCGTCAAAGAAGGATTTTCTCGCCTTCCCTGATCCGGTAATTGACGCGATGGGCTATGTGCTTGGTGTGGCGCAATTGGGCGGAAAGCATCCGCGCGCCAAGCCGTGGAAGGGCGAAGGCGGCGGGGTGTTTGAAGTCGTTGAGGATTATTCGGGCGACACATATCGCGCGGTGTATACCGTGCGGTTCTCCGATCTGATTTATGTGCTCCATGCGTTTCAGAAGAAATCAACCAAAGGTATCGCCACTGCCGCAACTGACATCGCGATGATCAAGGCGCGATTGCGGTTAGCGTGTGAGGATTATGATAGAAGGATGAAGGCGAAATGACAACGACTGATATCACACGCGGCACCGGGAATGTCTTCGCCGATCTAGGCCTGCCCGATGCAAGCGAACGCCAGACCAAAACACGCCTCGCGCTGGCGATCAATCGGATCATCAAGGATCAGCGCCTCAAACAAATCGACGCCGCGCGCCTGCTCGGCGTGCCACAACCTAAGGTGTCAGCGCTGGTCAATTACCGGCTTGATGGTTTTTCAGTTGAAAAACTGATGGACTTCATCGTCGCACTTGGCCGCGATGTCGAGATTATCGTGCGGCCTACGCGCGGCAATGATGCGGCACGGATTATGGTGTTGGAGGCGGCTTGAGTTCTTGATTAGACAACATCTCATTGAGTCCGTCCAGAATTCCCTTATGACTCCAATAAGTCAATTATTTCCTCTGGATTGGCCCAAATTTGCTCGCCAGAGCTACCTGACCTAGTAAACTGATAACCGACCGACGTAACACTGTCGAGAATGTCGCACGCAATGTCTTTCAATGCAGCGCGAGTTTGTTTCAGAAACGGCACATCGACAGGAGTCTCAAAGACCATAAGCTCTCGGTTTACAAACTTAGGAACCGCTCGGCCTTGATCATCAGGCTTATACCACGATCCGTGACATAAAACGTTTCTGATTTCCTTTGCTTTTTTCAATTCAGCCAGCCGGACGCTGTGGTCTATGCCTTTGGTGCGCTGATTGTCTGCCAATGCCTTCTCATAGCTATTGATGAGTCCCCCAAGTTGGTCAGTTAGCGCCTTTTCAAGGGTCTTGATCCATTTATTGAATGCCTCCGGGTAGCCATCCGGATCAAATTTCTGTGAGCCGGTGAGTACGAATATCGCCTTGCCCAGCATTTCTTCAATGAAGCCAAAGGTCGCAATCGTACGTCCCAGCTCCTCCCAGAACAATCGGTCATGGAATTGCGTAGGGTAATCGATGTGTAGCTTGTCACGATCAATTATATAGCACTTCCGATTATCGGTTTCTTGCAAGCTGTTCCTCCTTATGATTTGAATTTCGTTGTTGGCTAACGGTACCCTAACCCCAAACTCAAGCCGCCACCCTCAATTCCTCCACCCGTCTTGTCCCAACCCCGTCACGCCGTGGCCCAATATTGGTAATCACATCATGCCCCAAGGCCACAAGGCAATCTTCGAGTTTTGCCTGACTCAGCCCGTCGAGCTTTCCGCGTGTCAATTGTGATAGGCGGGGTTGAGAAATGCCCATCCGCCGGGCGGCGTCGCGTTGGTTTAAGCCGAGTTCCTTGACGGTCAGGTGGATACGAACCGCCAGCTTGGCTTTCACAATAAAAGCAGGATCCAAACCGAGATCATCAAGAACGCTGACACCTGCTGGTGTGTAATATACCTCTGTCATATTCGCGTTCCTTTTCATTTGGCGCCTTCAATCGCCGTTACATCTTTCAATCGGGCTTCAATCGTTTCACGGTCACGCTTAGGCAATTCGCTTTGCCGCGACGATTTTTTCTTGAAGCAGTGCAGGACATAAACAGTATCGGCGAACCGCGCCGTATAGACCGCGCGATAGGTATCGCTGTCATGATTCTCCAGCACTTCAACCACCGCGCTTTTGAATTGCGTGAGCGTCTTTGCATCGGGGTAACTTAGCCCGTTCTGCGCAAGGCCAAGCGCATAACCGAACGTGTTGATGACTGGCTCAGGCATGGCGAGCAAATCCTTCTTGCTGCTCCCCATCCACGCAATCTGTTTATCATCCATTGAAAGCGCTTTCTAATGGTTCACAGGATTTTGATACCATAATTGTAATCATTTTGCAAAGCCCTTTCCTACAGCCTCTTCATTGGCATATGTTCCGCTAATGTTCAATTTAATCCGAGTCTTTCAACCCTGCGCCGCACGTGGCGACGCGGCAGGCTTTGTGTGGATTTTTCGAGGGGTGTTTATATACGGATTCAGTGTCAACTTCGTGAGAAATCTGTGGTTTTTTGCATGGGGTCGTGACGGATTGCAGGCTTGGGTGGTGATCAATTTTATCGATCAGAGGTTTTGCGGAAAATGGGCGATTGGACGGTGTGAACTTCGCCTTTTGTGAGTGATAAAATCGATTAGTGGGAGTTGGGGTTTTGGTTCCCACCCTCGTCCGTTTGGTTCGAGCGTGTCGAGAACCCTTTCAGGCACAAGGGTTCTCGACACGCTCGAACCGAACGGAGCTGGGGACACGCCCACCCCCTAAACATCCACCCTTCCCCGCCGTTCCTTGTGCAAAGGACAATTGCTATGCTGCCACCTATTGCTGCTACCCTCGGCGCTGGTTCGGGGATTGATACTGTCGCGCTGGTGCGTGATTTGGCCGCCGCGTCGCGCGCGCCCAAGGTTGAGCGGTTTGATGCGCTGACGCGGGCCAATCAGGCGAAGATTAGCGCGGTGGCGCGCGCGCGCTCCGATCTTGATAGTTTTGCGACGACGCTTGCGGGTGTGGTTGCCGATGGCTCGCTGCGGAGCCAGCCGGTCGTTTCCAATCCAACCGCGATCACCGCAACTGCCGATCCCGGCGTCCGGCTTGGCGCGCTGACCGGAGAGATTGAGGTGCGCCAATTGGCGCGCGCGCAGACCGTTTTCTCCGGCTTCGTCGGCGCGGCGACTGATCCTGTCGGTCAGGGTAGCCTAACACTCACCGTGGGCGGCACCGCGCGGACAATCACGATTGATGCAACCAACGATAGCCTCACCGGGCTGTCCGACGCGATCAACGCGAGCGGCAGCGGGGTGCGCGCAAGTGTAATTACGGATAGCGGCGGTTCACGGCTGGTGCTGAAAGGCGAAAGCGGGGCGGCCAAGGCGTTTACGCTCACCCCCGATGCGGGCGCTGATCCAGCGCTTGATCGCTTCACCTATAATGGTGCGGGCAGCGCGATGACGCTTGGTCAGGCCGCACTTGATGCGCAATTCTCGCTCGACGGGGTGGCCTATACCCGCGCGTCGAACAGCTTCTCCGATGTGTTGCCCGGTGTGTCACTGACGCTGCGCCAGACGACGATTGGCAATCCGGTTTCGATCACTGCGCAGCGTCCGCTTGCTGGGCTGCGGCAGGCAATCACTGATTTTACGGAAGTGTTTAACACGCTCAAGCGAGACCTTGGAGAGGCGCGCACCGCGACTGGCGGCGATCCCGCGACGCGCGCGCTTGATCAGCAGCTCAGCCGTTTGATCAGCCAAGCGGTGACGAGCGATCCAGCGATCAACAGCCTGTCCGATATCGGCTTTGCCACTAACCGTGACGGCACCGTGACGGTCAACGCCGCAAAGCTTGAGGCCGCACTCACCGCCAACCCTGATGCGGTTGAGGCGCTGTTCAATCCCGTGCGCGATGCGACCCGCACCGAAGTGACTGATCCCGGCATTTCAGTGGCACTGCGCACGATTAAGGACGGCGCGGCGGGCACCAACGGCCAGCTTGAACTGTTGCGCGCACGGCTCGTGAAAGAGGGCGATACGATCAGCAAAAACCGCGAACGGATGGAAGAGCGTGAAGACCGTTTCCGCGCGCGGCTTGAGCGGCAGTTTGCTTCGCTTGATGGTCGGATTGGCGCGCTGCGGGCAACGCAAAGCTATATTGAGCAGCAGTTCAATCTCAACGGCAACAACAATAACTAAGGAGCCGCAGTGTACGGTCGCCCCAATTTGCTGCGTGCGCGCAACCAGTATAAATCGCTTGAACTCGCCAGCCGGGTTGAAGGGGCAAGCCCACACGCGCTGGTCGGCATCCTCTATGATGAGCTGCTGCGATCGCTTGATGTGCTTGGTGCCGCGCTTCGGCAGGGCCGCGATATTGCGCGCGAACCCAGCGCGGCGCGGGCCCGTTCGATCCTCACCGCACTCTCGGCCAGTCTTGATTTTGATCAGGGTGGCGGCGTGGCGCAGACGCTTGCCGGGGTGTACCGAGCGATGACGCTGACACTTTCGGAGGCCATAACAAGTGGTGGCGCCGCCAAACTTAGCGCACTGCGTGACGGGGTGGAGACGATATCAGAAAGCTGGAAGCGGCTTATTTGATCCGCGCACGAAAGCGGACGGTGAAGCTGCTGTTCGCCGCCATCTGGCCCTTTGGATTGAGGCGGATAGCATTGATTGCAGCGTCATATCCGACGGCTGGCGCATATCCATAGCTTGATCCGCCATTGTTCGAAAAGGCAATATCGGATGAAGCCATGCTGAGGCCTGTGCTGCCGGGCACGAATTCAAAGTTGGTGGCGACTGGTCCGCCGTCATCAAAATCGCTGTTCCGAAATGTGATCGTTGGCGGCAGGACATCGGTTAGTACCAGTGCATTGAGATCAACCGGGCTGGTGTCGCTATTGCTCACAGTGACGGCATAGATCACGTCAGCGTCGGGAATGTTGAAACGGTTTGGATCGGCGGTGTCGGTCGATTGCGGAGTTGACGATTTGGTCACCGTTAGCTGCGGCATCGGGCAGAAACTGACCGATTGAATCCCAATGGCTTGCTGGCCAGTCACACTCTCACCGCTGCTTAATGGGAAATTGCCGTAACGCACCTGTACTTCGGTAACGGGGGCTGCGAACTCTGCGGTCAATGTGCCGCCATTGGCATTGTTGGGGTTCACCGACGTTCCCACCGCTTGCCGCATTGAAACGGTAAAGGGCGTTGAAGAAGGGCCAAGTAGCGAAGTCGAATTCGTCGCACTCCGCTGCCCGCCACTGGCGTTGCTATTGCCGTGGGGCGTTGTGATTGCCGGATCATAATTGCTCGCGCCGTTACTACCATTGATTTGAATCCAGTCGCGAAACTGGTCAGTGGTAAAATCAACGTCATTCACCTGTACTATAAAATCACGGATTGGCGCACTGAAGGTGAAACGGACAACCGCAACGCGTGAATTTGCTGAGACATCGGTGGTGCGGCCAGTGAAGGTGCCGCCGACTATCAGGTTGTTATTAGTGGTGCCGCCATCATTGATAAAATTGGTGATGACCGGCATTGTTAGACCGGACACTTGGTTTGAAGCCAAATTGAAGGTTGAGAAGGCCAGTCCCATTGTCAGGCTTTGTCCGCGCGGATTATTCACCGTAGCGGTGTAGGTCGTCGCATAATCAAGCTGCTGCGCGGCAAAATCGGGGAAGTTAAGCGTGTAGCGATTGCTTGCCGGGCACACCGCCAAAGCACTGCTGCTCATTGCAAGTGCGCCAACCACTGTGAGAAAATGGAGTGACCTCAGCATGTCCGATCCACCCCATATTTGCGCATCTTTTCAATAAGGGTTGTGCGCTTGAGCGTCAGCATCCGGGCCGCCTCTGAAATCACCCCGTCAGCCATATCAAGCGCCATTTGGATGCGCTCAAGCTCTAGCGTTTCGAGCATGTTCTTGAGATCAATCGGCGCATTGTCAGCCATTGGTTTGCTGATGGGCATAACCATTGCCACGGCGGGCGCTGCATTGGTCGCGATCCGTAGCACGCTTCCTGACACTATCCGTCCAAACGCGTTGCCGAGCAGCGCATCAACGCCGTTTGCATCAAGCACCTCTCCGCCTGCCAATACGCCGGCGCGTTCAACCACATTGCGCAGTTCGCGGACATTGCCAGGCCAGCGATGCGCCTTCAGCCGGACCATTCCCGATGCATCAAAGCGGGAGACCGCGCCGCGCAGCTTGCCCTTTTGAAAATGGGCGATCAGCGCTGGAATATCCTCCACCCGGCTCGCAAGATCGGGCACCTGAAGCATCACTACGCCGAGCCGGAAAAACAGATCTTCGCGGAAGCGATTATCCGCAATGGCATCGTCAATATTTTGGTGCGTTGCGGAAATGATCCGAACATCAACCGGGGCTGCGGCGGTGCCGCCAACGCGCGTCACAATACCGTCCTCAAGCACGCGGAGCAGCTTCACCTGCATATCAAATCGCATGTCACCAATTTCATCGAGGAACAACGTGCCGTGATTGGCCTCTTCAAAGCGGCCAATCCGGCGGCTATGCGCGCCGGTGAACGATCCGCGTTCATGGCCGAACAGTTCGGACTCGATCAGCTCGGACGGGATCGCTCCGCAGTTCAGCGCTACGAAGGGTTTATCGCTACGCTGGCTGCTCTGGTGGATCGCACGCGCAACCATTTCCTTGCCACTGCCCGATGGGCCCGTAATCATGACTGATGCTGATGAGCGCGCCACCAGCGCGATCATTTCGCGCAGTGCGACAATTGCCGGACTGTTGCCGATAATCAAATTTTCGGTTGGCGCTTTGATTTCAGTCTTAATTGCCAAGTTTGCCATGTTCGCCTCGTTTTTATGAAGCAGAAAATCTGCTACCGACGAACAATTCCAATATCATGGTAAACTAACAGTTAATTGACAGGTTAACTATTCAACATATGAATAGACTATATCCGTATCAGATGTAAATATCGCGGAATAACGCCTCTATTTACAATTGATTGTATTTATTATTATCCATATTGAATATTATTTATTTGATGAAGTTCAATTTATTGACGCAAAAACGCCTTTACAGCGGCTTCTGACGAACGAGCGTGATCGACATGCGGCGGTTGCGCGGGTCGAATTTATTATCAGGAATATAGGGCTCGCGGTCTGCCACGCCCTCGATCCGGTTGATCCGCGCCGGGTCAACTGAGGCGCGCATCAGGTAAAGCCGGGTCACCTCGGCGCGCGCAGCGGAGAGCTGCCAATTATTCATCCCCGCCCCCTTTGAATAAGGCATGGCGTCGGTGTGCCCGCGAATAACAAGGCCGTTGGGAGCCTCTCGGACAGCCGCTGCCACTTGCTGAAGCAGTTTTGCCGCGTCGGGGGTCAGTTGGTCGGTTCCGGTGATGAACATCGTGAAATCAGCCTCATCAACCATGTCAATCCGAAGCCCTTCGGTGGTTTCGGTAAAGCGGATATTGCGGGCAAAGCGGCGCAGATTGCCATTGGCCTTCAGCTTTTCGGCAAGTGAGGATTTAAGCTTATCAAACTGCTTTTTCTCGCCGCCCGGCCCCGACGCTTCCTTTGGCCCGCCCTTGGCATCGCGCGGAATCGTCATTGAGCGCGTACCCGTTTGTCCGGCGCGGTTTGGGTATTTATCGACGGAAACGATTGAGTCCCCACCGAAAAAACCACTGCCGCCAGCGCTATCAGACTTTTGCGTCACGAGTGTCGGCGCGAAATAATCGGCAAGTGCCTTGCGCTGTTTCTCAGTCGTGGCGCCGAGCAACCACATCAACAGGAAGAACGCCATCATCGCCGTCACAAAGTCAGCATAAGCGACCTTCCACGCGCCGCCGTGATGGCCGCCGTGCGCTACGACAGTAATTTTTTTGACGATGACGGGGCGGATCGGTTCAGCAGCCTTGGCCATTACCGCCCCCGCATCCCATCAAACACTTCGGCAAAGCTCGGCTGGTTTGAATGCTCAATCCCAGAGCGCGCCGCCTCAATCACAAGCGGTTGTGGATGACCGTGGAGCGAGGCAATGATAATCTGCTTCACAACATGATAGATCGCCGAGTCCGCTTCGATAATCTGCTTGGCGCGGCCAGCAAACGGCCCGACAAGCCCGTAAGCAAGCAACACACCCAAAAAGGTGCCGACCAGCGCCGAACCAATCATCCCGCCAAGTACCGAGGGCGGTTTATCAATCGATCCCATTGTTTTCACGACACCGAGAACAGCCGCGACGATACCAAGTGCAGGAAGCGCATCGGCAAGACCTTGTAAGCCCTCTGCCGGGCCCATCGTGTGATGGTGATGGCTCTTGATCGCATTATCGAGCACTTCCTCAACCGCATGGGGGTCAAGCGTGCCCGATGAAACCACCACCAGCCGCAGCGTATCGCAGATCAAGTGGATCAGCGTATCATCCTTGAGGAGCTTGGGATATTCGGCGAATAGCGTCGACTCTTTGGGTGCCTCAATATGCGGCTCAACCGCGACTGGCCCGTCGGTGCGCAGCATCTTCATCAGTTTGGAAACGAGGAAGATGCAGTCCAGATAATCCTGCTTATTATATTTTGGCCCTTTGAAAACCTTGCCAACGCACGCGCCAAGCGCCTTCAATTCCTTGCCCGAATTACCAATGATCAGCGCGCCGATGGCAGCGCCGCCAATGATCAGCATTTCATGCGGCAGCGCGTGCATTACTGGCCCAAGGTTGCCGCCGGTCAGCGCAAAGCCACCGAACACCATCAGGATCAGAACAACGATACCAACCCCTGCGAACATCTGCGGTAAACCCTTATGAAAATATAATGCGCTTCATCATGAATAACGGCAGCGCTGAGGAAAGATTGAACGTTAAGAAAGGATATCGAACAATGTCTGGCTGTTGATCCGGGCAAATGCCGCCTGTGCGGCCTGAAGTGTGATCGTTTGCCCGTTGAGCCGCGCGATAGCTTCGCTTAGATCGGTATCCTCAAGCCCTGAACGTTCGCTAGCATATTCAATCCCGCGTGAGAGAAGCGTTTCGCGTAACCGCTCAATTCGTGCGCCACGCACACCAACGTCAGCGTTAGCATCCGCAATATGATCAATACTGTTCTTGATCGCGGTGAGCGACGCACCAATCTGTGCAGCGTTTCCGCTGCCAACCGATGCGGCCGCAGTGCGGACAAGCGCACTGATCGCGCTGCCGCCCGTTTCGAATACATCTGTACGCGCTGGCACTGGCGCTAAGACGGTGCTTTCGCCGAACCGGATTGCGGTTGGCGGGCCACTCGCGAATAGCGGATCACCAAGCGACGAACGTGTCGCCGCGAGGCTGTCAATTTCATCAGCGATACCGCGCAGTTCAAGCCCGACAGTGGCGCGATCCGACGGAGAAAGGCTCTGGCTTGCGCCCGCGACAATCAATTCCTGCGCACGCGCCAGCCGTTCGGACATGGTTTGCAGAACGCCGTCCGCCTGTGCTGCAAGTGAACCACCAAGCGAAAGATTGGCCTTCCAAACACTGTCATCCGATTGCGCCTGTCGGATCGTTGCCACGCGCGAGGCAGCGACGGGATCATCCGATGCCGACTGGATGCGTCGCCCGGTCGATACCTCAATCTGCGTGCGTGCGATCTGCTGCGCCAGCTTGGACTGGCGGCGGATTTCCATGGTCAGGCGATTGCCGGTTGAGTTGATCATCGCGTAGCCCCTTAGAAGATGTTGAGGATGGTCTGGAGCGTTTCGCGCGCAACCTGGATCGTTCGCGCCGCGCCCTCATACGCCTGCTGATACCGCAGCAGGTCGCCCGCCTCACGGTCAAGGTCAACCGCGCTGAGATCATCACGCGCATCGAATGCGCCGTCACGGCGCGTTGAGGCTGCCGCATCCTGCGCGCGCGATGCAGCCGTGGCTTGAGACTGTAACGCGATCATATTGGCCCAGCCCGCCTCAGCGCCGCCGGGGCCACGCAGGTTTGCAAGCGCCAGAATATTGCCATTGGTTGAGCTTGCGTCCGCTGCCGCCACATCATTTGGCGTGAGCGCGATTGCGGCGATTGAGGCTGCACCGCTGCCCGGATCGAGCAACGCAACGCCGGGATTGCCCAGCGCGTCGCGCCCTGCCTGATTGGCGGCGTTGAGTTGGGTTGAAAATTGGTTCGCGAGCGTATCGAGGCCGGTGCGCTGCCCC
Organism: Sphingomonadales bacterium; assembly: GCA_031418495.1. GTDB lineage: Bacteria > Pseudomonadota > Alphaproteobacteria > Sphingomonadales > Sphingomonadaceae > Aquisediminimonas. The sequence continues at coordinate 2,659 of JANOXQ010000157.1, read as the reverse complement.
GCGATTTGGGTTGCAGCCTCCGATAGGCCAGCAAGGCGACCCGAAATTGGTGTCAGCGTTCCCGTTGCACTCGGCGTAAGACCATAACTGAGCTGACCTCCTGCGGCGATGCTCAGCGAAACAGTGGCCACCGTGCCATTATCGACAAGCAACTCACCCCCCGGCCCAGCTACCCTCAGCGAAGCTTCGCCGCGTGCGTTAAAGCTTGAGTTGACTGCTAGAGTTCCTGAAATTTCGTCAATCACCCGGTCTCGCTCATCAAGTAAGCTCGCTTGATTTGAAGAACCCTCGCGCGCACGACGCAGACCGTCGTTGATCCGCTCAAGCGCGATCAAATTGGTATTGAGTTGATTGACGCTGCCCTGGGCATCGCTCGCGACGCCGGTTGCCGCCGATTGGAGACCAGTGGCGGTGCGACGAAATGCTGAAGCCGCCTCATCGACCGACGCCAGAAATCCGCTGCGCAGCGCCTGATTGGCGGGATCTGCACCCAGCTGATCGGCTTTGTTAAATATCGCCGTCAGTGATGCACCGACTCCGCCGACGCCGTCATCAAGCGCACGTTCAGTAGCCTGCACCCAATTTAGTCGTGCCGAAGTCCGCCCAAAATCGCTGCCCGCAACGCGCGCGTCGTCAATTAGCATTTGATTGACCGCGCGGTCGATCCCAGCGACTAGAACGCCGCCGGGGCGGATCGTGTTGCGATAAAAGACGACATCTCCGCCCGCTGTTGCCTCTTCAAGCCGCAGCGATCGACGCGCAAAGCCCGGCGTTTGCGCATTGGCGATATTATCACTCACCGTAGCAAGCGCGCGCGAATAGGCTCTGATGCCCGATGCGCCGATTGAGAGGAGATCGCTCATTTTGTCGTTCCCGCTGTTTTGGTAAGCTGCTTTTCAATCAGCCCCGCAATCCCGAAATGACCGAGTTTCGCCATTTCATCAGCCGTCCGCGCATCAGCCATTTCGCGAAAATTATCCGTCGCGCTTGATCCAAAAATATCGTCAGCCAGCTTACCCTTGCGCATTGCCCCGATAATTTCGCGCAGGAACACCGCCTCAAAACCCTGCGCGGCTTTCTTAAGCGCGGGGTCGAGCCCAACAGAAGTCGTCGATGCAGCGGGGGCAGTTGGCGCGATCATATAATGACAAGCTCAGCCTTCAATGCGCCCGCTTGTTTAAGCGCTTCAAGGATCGCAACGAGATCGCCCGGCGATGCGCCGATGCGGTTGATCGCCTTTACAATGTCGGAAAGCGACGCGCCGCTCACGAGGAACGCCGGGTTGCGCTCTTCCTTAACTTCAATGTCGCTTGATTGCTCAACCGCCGTTTCGCCGCGACTAAAGGGCGCAGGCTGAACGACAGTTGGTTTTTCATTGACCTTGACCGTCAGCTTGCCGTGGCTGACCGCCGCCGCGCCGATCCGCACTGCGCCGTTGATCACGACGGTGCCCGTCCGCGCGTTGACGACAACGCGTGCGGGCGGCTCAGTTGATTTGACTTCAAGATTTTCGATCACGCTCATTAGCGCCACTCGCGCTTCACCGCCAACCGGCGCAGTAATCTTGATCGACGAACCATCACTTGCATAGGCAGTGCCCGGTGCGGTCGCGCGGTTGATCGCGTCGGCCACAAGACGGGCATTGGTCAGATCTTGCGTTGCAAGGTTGAAGGTCAGCCCGGCGCTGCTCGCAAAGCCAGTATCTACCTCACGTTCAACGCTCGCGCCGCCGTCAATTCGGCCTGCCGAGGGAATGTTGATTGAAACTTTTGACCCATCAGCCGCATCGACACCCAGTCCACCGACGACGAGATTGCCCTGCGCCATCGCATAAATCTGATTATCCGCCCCGTAGAGCGGCGCGAGCAACAAGGTGCCCCCACGCAGTGATTTCGATTTGCCAATGGCGGACACGGTAATATCAAGCCGCTGACCAGGCTTAGCAAAGGGTGGCAGTTCGGCTGTCACGATCACTGCCGCTGCATTTTTGAGCGCGGGGTTGATGCCGGGCGGCAGCGTCAGGCCAAAGCGCGAAATTGCGCCCTTCAGCCCCTGCGTCGCATAATCAAAACTATCATCGCCTGTACCAGCAAGGCCAACGACAATGCCGTAACCCGTCAACTGGTTGGCGCGCAGCCCCGCAAATTCGCCCATATCCTTGATCCGCTCAGCGTGCGCAGGCGCAGCAACGAACAGTGCGAGCAAAGCCAAAAGCGCGCGCATCAGAACGGGCTCACTTTGGAGAAAAAGCGCTGCAACCAGCCTTGGCGGCTTGCCCGCGCAATCTCACCCTTGCCGATGTAGCGGATTTTGGCGTCAGCAACGCGGGTTGAGATAATCTTATTATCGGGCGAGATATCCGCCGCGCGGACGATCCCTGACATTTGCAGCCGTTCGTCGCCGCGATTAAGCGTCAGCAGCTTTTCACCACGCACCAGCATCGTACCATTGGGATAGACGGCGGTGACAGTCACACTCACTTCTCCAGTTAACGCGTTGGATTGGGCGGCATCGCCCTGCCCCTGAAACGACTGCGCGCCCGAAGAGTTTAGGAATTTGGGCTTAAGCAGGCTGAGCGGCCCACTGGCGGGTGGCACTAGGCTGATATCCCCACTGCGATCAGTGTTGGCCGAACTGCTTTTGGTGGCACTCGTCCGTT
>JANOXQ010000156.1:0-2557 GCA_031418495.1 Sphingomonadales bacterium | reverse complement strand
GACAGGATGCAACGCGGCGGCTGGCGGAGAATGTCTTCGGACACTTGCACAATCTGTCGATGCGGTTTCACATGAACCGGCGAACGGGTGCGGTCACCAAGGTTATCGAACGCGGCACCAAAAGCATCGACATCATGCTTTATTTCCTGTTGTTCAACATCGCGCCGACGGTGATTGAGTTGATCGGCGTATCAATCATTTTCTGGACGAAATTTGGCTTCGGGCTGGTTGCAGCCACTATGGTGATGGTTGTCACCTATATATTTTTCACCCAGCGCGTCACCGATTGGCGCGCCAAGCTGCGCGAAGAGATGAACGATCTGGACACACAGACCGTGGCGCGCTCGGTTGATAGCTTGCTCAACTATGAAACGGTCAAATATTTCAACGCCGAGGCGCGTGAGACCAAAGCTTATGGCAAGGTCGCCAAGGCGTGGGCCGAGGCAGCGGTAAAATCGGAAAATTCGCTTGCGCTGCTTAACATTGGTCAGTCGCTGATCACCAATCTGATGATGGCTGGCGCGATGGGTTATCCCGTATGGGGCTGGTCAAAGGGCTGGTTCAGCACAGGCGATGTCGTGTTTGTGAATACGCTGCTCGCTCAGCTTTTCCGCCCGCTTGATATGCTCGGAATGGTGTACCGCACAATCCGCCAAGGGATTATCGACATGGCGGCGATGTTTGAACTCATCGATTCGGCCCCCGAAATTGTCGACAAGCCCGGCGCACCTGCGCTTGTGATCAATGGCGGCGCACTTGCGTTTGAGGGCGTGACCTTTGGCTATGATCCTGAACGGCAGATATTGAACGGCGTTAGCTTCAGTATTCCGCCCGGCGGGACGCTTGCTGTGGTCGGGCCATCAGGCGCAGGCAAATCGACCATCGCGCGGCTGCTCTACCGCTTCTATGATGTGACGGGCGGGCGGATCATGCTGGATGGGCAGGATATCCGCGATGTCACGCAAAGCTCACTGCGCGCAAACATCGGCATTGTCCCGCAGGATACGGTGCTGTTCAACAACAGTATTGGTTATAACATCGGTTATGGTCGCGAAGGATCGACGCAGGACGAGATAGAGGACGCAGCGCGCGGGGCCGCGATCCACGGCTTCATCGCGAGCTTGCCCGATCAATATGAGGCCAAAGTCGGCGAACGTGGACTTAAACTCTCCGGCGGTGAAAAACAGCGCGTTGCAATTGCCCGCACTTTGCTCAAAAACCCGCCAATCCTGATCCTTGATGAAGCCACCAGCGCGCTCGACAGCCGTACCGAGGCCGATATTCAGGCAATGCTTGACCGCGTTTCGGAGCTGCGGACAACGATCATTATCGCCCACCGGCTTTCAACGATCGTCGATGCTGACGCGATCATCGTGCTTGATGCGGGCCAAGTCGCCGAAACTGGCACACACGCCGAACTGCTGCGCCAAAACGGACTCTACGCCGAAATGTGGATGCGCCAGCAGGCCGAAAGTGATGATGAAATGGCAGCCGCTGAGTGAGTGCAACGCAGCGTCTGAAAGAAGTTTTCGGCTTTTCCGAATTTCGCGGGGTGCAGCGCCAAGTGGTTGACCGCGTGCTGGCGGGCGAACGCACGCTTGCGGTGATGCCGACGGGCGCAGGCAAATCGCTATGCTATCAATTGCCTGCGACGATGTTTGAGGGGACGACCATCGTTATTTCCCCGCTCATCGCGCTGATGCACGATCAAATGCGTGCGGCAACCGCAGTTGGTATCCGCGCGGCGACGCTGACCTCTGTTGATGATAACCGCGCCGAAACGGTTGATCGGTTCCGCAGCGGCGCCCTCGATCTGCTCTATGTGGCGCCCGAACGCGCCTCAGGACATGAGTTTCGCGGGCTGCTGCGTGAGGCAAAGATATCGCTGTTCGCAATTGATGAGGCGCATTGTGTTTCCGAATGGGGGCATGATTTCCGACCGGATTACCGTTTGCTCCGACCGCTCATGGATGATTTTCCAGATGTCCCGCGACTGGCGCTGACCGCGACTGCCGACGCGCATACACGCGGGGATATATTGGCGCAGCTTGGCATTCCGGTGGGCGGGATGATCGTTGCTGGGTTTGATCGGCCCAATATCCGTTATGCGATCACGCCAAAGGCAGGGACGACGGCACAAGTGGCTGAGATTGTTGCGACGACGCCGGGGGCGGGGATCGTCTATGTCCAGTCACGCGCCGGGGTTGATAAGCTCGCCGAACAACTGCTTAAAACGAGGCGGCCCGTGCGCGCCTATCATGCTGGGCTTGATCCCAACATTCGCAAGCGCAATCAAGCTGATTTCGTCGCGAGCGAGGATATGGTGATGGTCGCCACGATTGCCTTCGGGATGGGGATCGACAAGCCTGATGTGCGCTTTGTTGCCCATGCTGGCCTGCCCAAATCGATTGAATCTTACTATCAGGAAACGGGCCGCGCGGGCCGCGACGGTGATCCGGCGGTGGCGCATATGTTTTGGGGCGCGGAGGATTTTTCGCGCGCGCGGCAGTGGCTCAGTGATGTTGAGCCAGCTAGGCTTCCCGGTGAGCGCGCCAGG
>JANOXQ010000155.1:0-33930 GCA_031418495.1 Sphingomonadales bacterium | reverse complement strand
ATGTGCATGATCGCGCTTGCTTTCCTCCAGTCCCAACGGCTCAAACAAGCCAAAGGAGGAAAAAAGAATCGTCGGGCCGCCGCCGCAACCAAGCCTGCCAGCGGTACGCCAAGCCATCCTCAACGCTCTCGCTCAGCCGCCACCAACACAATGCCCGCATTGCCAGAAATCCATCAGCTCTGATAAAGTGCCAAAGTAGTGCTAGGCCTAAACAGAATTTCTATGCAATATTATGTCATCCCGTATTTTTTTTTCTAATTGGCTTACGATTTGAATAACGATGGCTATAATGCCACAAAAAACTAGCAGGTAATGATATTCCAATTATCCAATGAAGTGTGCTACTTAAATCACGCAGCGCATCACTTCCAACGTAATAAAGCATATACCCAGAAATTATAAGGATTGTGAAAATCGCTGTTACGATTATCCCACCGACTCTCTGTCTTTTATCATTCCACCCTTTCGGAATATGAACAACAAGTAGACTACCGAATACTAAAATAGCCGGTATTAAAACTAAACCATGTAATTTTAAAAGCCAAGGTTGAGCTGGGTTAGTTTCCGGCCCAAATTCTCCTTGAACTTCACCAAAATAATGGAGTAATACCCAAGCTGCGCCGCTTAGCCATAATATTATACCACTACTCATTATTAGCCATAATTGCCACCATGATAGGCGACCTGATTTTGTATGCGGCATTATGCTGCATCCTCTTTTATTGAAGTAATGAAAAGCGACCCACCAACTTTATCTAACATTTCTTTGGCAAGTACTCTATCAGACATGGCAATTTTTGTCATTGCATCTGCAAAAATACATTCTGGTGCAACAACTGTTACTGCTGTATCGACAAGCAGTGATTTAGAGTTATGACCAATATGTGGAGAGACATATTTGCCCCGCTTTTTTCGTCGAAACAGAAGATTTGACGAAGTAGCAACTGCTGTGTTGGCAATCTCAAGTTTGTGTGACACTATACCATCGGCACGACGGAGTCCTATCATTTCCGCCGCTGCCCCCATATGTCGAAGATCACCCCCAGCATTGATGAGCGCATATGAACAACCGTGCCTAATCAATTCGTTTAACGCCATATCAACGGCATAGCCCTTCGCGATGCCGCCTAAATCAATCAGTATTGCACGGTGACAGCGTACATGCGTGTCATCAATAATCTCAATATCACCGGTGTTACCCTTAAAATGCGACAATGACCTGTCATCCATACGCGGCAAATAGCCCGAGGCGACCAGTCTTCGTCCTATACCAATATCAAATAATCCAGAAGTTTTATCAAAAAACCACTTTGCCAAACGCAACACTGCAACGGTATAAGCTGATACGGTAACTACTGTTCCAGGAACTGAACAACGCAATAACGCCAGATCACTACTGTTGCTGTGATATGACATACGCCTGTGAATTTCAGCAATTACGTTAAATGCAGATTGAAAAATCCGATCATCCGTAACGTAAAGCGATATTTCGACAAATGTCCCTAGCCAAGGTTGGGCACGCCTGACTATGATCATAATTAGGCTGCTAAAACCAATGATTTGGTTGCCAAAAGCCTACGAACACCTTCCGTCAAGTGGATACAGCTCAAAGTTGCGCCTGATATATTTTTTATTTGCTTATTCAAAAAAATTGGCTGGCCATGACGCTTTCCAGAAAATTGTGCACGCCAATTTGGATTGCGTACCTGTTCACCGTAAGTTTCACGATAATCCATCACTTCAATTCTAGTCACTTCATTATCAGGGCCAAGTGCAAGTGCATAAGTAATAAACTCATGTTTACCGTAAACTTGGTCAATAAATAACGTCCCTAATTTACCATTCGCACCCATTACGTCCCATACAAGTACTTTGTTTTTTAAAACATAGGCTGCAGAAGCTTTTTTTATTGCCTTAATTTGAATGGGTGTCAATAATACGGAACGATCAATAAATTGCGTTGCGCTAGGAAATATGGCTTTTCGTACTGCTGCTTCAGTAAAATATACGGTTGCATGAGCAGATGATGATACTGAAGCTGCAGTTAAAACAGCTGGGACACTAATCATAAAATTTCGTCTGTTAATCATATTTAAATGCCTTAAATATTAAAGCCAATTTTCAAACGTGCTTCATTTCGTGTTTCTTCTTCTAAATTAACACCACGACCTATGAAGAAATCTCTTGTAGAGAATGCATAAGTCGGTGAACCCGTTAATTGTCTTAAGAATGTAGCTGTTATGTAAAACTTTTTACCACCATAATGTAGTGTTGGCCCAAGAAACAAACTATCATGATTGAATTTTCCATTTGCATTGTCAGCTCTATAAAATCCTTCAGCCCCGATATATAGATTACGCGCGAATCTATACGAAATTCCAGCTGTAGGCTCAAATTTTATTTCATTTGCGTCAATAGTGGCTATTTTATACTGACGATTTTTGACAGTTTCAATTTCAGCCTTGATATTAACCAATACGACCACCGTATCGTTACGGAAATTTTTCTGCAGAATCAGACTAGGTTCAAAAGATAATTGCTTTTGTTTTGACCCATCAACTCGACCAAAGTTGGGACGATAATAAATTTCTGTATTTAGTGCTACGCCAATTTTACTAGTGTATGGGCTGGCTATTTGATATTTTACATTAAAACCGTATCTGCCAACTTTTGTTTTATTAAAACGTGGCTCATAAAAATCTTGGAATACTCCTGGTGATGTCTGTATTTGAGCAAAAGCATCTTTATAATTTAACTTAAAAATTTCTAAATCGAGACCTACTGAAAGTCGATTAGAAACTCCATATTCTGCTCCAAAAAGCACATCAAGACCATTATATCTTCCTGCATCTTTATCAAATCGATCTGTTAATCGTATTGATGCTTCTGCACGACCTTTTTGTTGGGTATCTGAACCAATTGCATACGCAAATAGCGATTCATCTGCATACGCAGGAGTTGAAATTAAAGAAAGTACTGTAGCAATGCTTGCTATCGTATGTGAACGATAATATTCAAATGGTCTAAAATAAAACTTACGACTCATTATTTCTCTCCGTCTCATTACTTTTATAAATAATCTGTATTGAAATTCGTCGCTGAAGTTCTGAGATTTATTGTACAGCCACTACATCAGCACCATTTTCGGCAAGCCTTGTTCTTTTGTCATAATCTCCTAGAACAGCACTGGTAAGACCAAAATCAGTTATGGCCAGTATTACTAAATCTTCTGTTCTAGAGACATTTTTAGATTGATGAAATATCCACCGAGGTACAAATGCTATATCACCAGTATTTACTGGCAAACTATCTTTTCCTATCACAATTATACCAGAGCCTTTTATTATATAAAAAATGGACTCATGCGCGTGTTTATGAAGCTCATTATTACTGGATGGTGAAATTGTTACAATTCTAGGATCCATTACTTGAGCATCAAAAAAATTCAGCTTATCTACGCAAAAGTCTATATTCAATTTATCATTTTTATTGTGATATAAAGAAGATCCATTTTCTTGTGATTGATACATGAATTTATCATTTTGAATATCATACTGCTTAGTAACTCTATCAGCTACTCTATCGATTAGCGTATTCAATACTATATTCATAAATCACCTATCGTGTTTCTACGCAAATGCCATTTGTGGTTTTTCATGCATACCGTTTGGCTTGTAGCTTAATGCACGTTCATACATCCAATCCCAAAATGTCGAGCGTAGTGACAACGCTTTTATCATTCCTTTTCGCAGATCGGATTTGCCACTTGGCAAAAGAGCGTAATCTCTTGATATCTGAGCCAATGTTTCTTGATGATGATCGTCAACAGCTGTATGCAGGGGAAAAAACACCGTGTCTCGCGGACTTAAGTTCAAATATTCGAGTGCTTTTACAAATGGCTGATAAATAGTACTCACTATATTTTCGGTGCCTAATCCAATTGCTCCTACTGATTCGGCCGCAGAACCATGATTTAAAGTTGATAGAAACATCTCTCTCCAACTAACTAATTGCACAGCTTCATCGCAATTACTACTGTCTTCACCACCAGCACCTACAGCATCGTAGAACCTTTTAAATAACACGGGATGAGGAACATGCTCTATCCACTCTCTATCAATTCCAAAATTCTTTAATTCATCTAATTCTTCTTCTTCATAGGTTCCAGATTCTTCGGTAAGATTTTCGAGCAAAGATTTTCTGTGACTATGTTTATCTAATTTGGATATTACGGAAGTGAGATATCGTGGGAAATAAAGCGAATATCCATAATATTGCTTTGCAAAATCCATCATAGCATAGTTGACGCACGGTAAATCGCCATTCCCTAATGCTTTAAGATAGGGATGATTTACGGCTCTATGAGATAAAGACTCATCTATGAGATCTGAGATATCTATTTTCATTGTTCTTCTCCTTGTTTTGCGACGACCACTTGAGTGATATATATAATTATTATTATACTTTTACGTCAAAATGACTGAATTTGCATGACGCATTTGAAAGTTAATATCGACAATTTAATATGTCCATAGAAAATATTCAATTTGGTGACAATATGGAAATTTTATTCATTTTGGATGATTTTAGCCTTGTTAAAGATTTATAATTATAAATAGAGTGAATATTGTATTATATTTTGCGATTTTCAATATCGTATAAAAAAGATACAAAGACGCGCACATATACGGCTTGATACACAATCATTAAGGAAGGCCATAAGCTAAAAAGCCTCGCACCTGTAGAATTCTACATTATATGACATTTATAATGTCATAATATATTTAGGAATTTTGTTTATCTCTCGCTATCTATGTTATGTTGTTACATTATTCATTAAAATTGAATGTTAAGAACTCGCATTACATCAGGCAGACAGAATTTTTATCCCGTCGTTAAACCGTCGGAGCGTGAGCTTGGCGATCGCGATAAAGCTCTATGCCCATCATCAAACTTTCTGCGATCCGATTCGCACGACTAATAAAAAAATCTGCCGCTCTTTGATCGCTAATGACATCTTTGACAGTTGCAGCCCACAGTAGCAGCCAATCACTAAAATGTTCCCGCTGTATTTCACCTATTGCAGCATGCTTGAGCATAGGGTTGCCATAAAAACGTCCTGACTCGATAGCGACAGAGCCCCAAAAGTCTTTCATGCGACCAAGATGCATTGGCCACTCGCAAACGCGCCGGCCAAAGATCGGGCCGAGCGAAGGGTGCACACGAATGCGACCATAAAACTGTTCAACAAGAGCTGAAATAAGCTCGTCATTAATACCCATTTCCTGCGCTTCTTCGGCTTTTTGAATACGTGCTTTGTCTGCGAGTCCAGCCAACATAAACTCCATATAATCAGTATATAATATGCATATTATCGTTCCTTGCCGTCTAAATCAATATCTATTATGCATGTTTTATGAGGTTGACCGTTCAAACAGATTATGCACTGCGAACGCTTATGCTACTGTCTGTCAGTAAGGAGCCACAGACAACTAAGGCCATTGCTGATCATTACGGAATTTCACAAAACCACTTGGTGAAGGTGGTGCAACGGCTTGTAACCGGGGGGTTTGTGAGAACCGCCAGAGGGCGTGGAGGGGGACTGCAACTGACTCGGGTACCGCGTGAGATTAACGTCGGTGACGTCGTGCGGGCCATTGAGGATTTTGATAATTTTGTTGAGTGCTTCGACCCGACCACCAATCAGTGCGTTGCCCTCCATGCATGTGGGCTAAAGGTTATATTAGCAGGCGGGATAAGGGCACTGCTTACGCATTTTGATCGTTACTCGCTTGAGGATCTGGTGCCACAACCAAATAAGCTGCTGAACGCGCTTGGTATCAATGATAATGCCGTAATGTCTCGCAAGACGAGCGTTTATGGTGACTAGTCGGCGCAAAGCCACCGAAGCGTTGTTAGCGTGACTGTGGACTTTCAGGATTAAGAAAAATCTATGGCTAGCAGCCACCTTTGCCGTAAAAGGCAGTCTCACCCTCAGGCTGCTGCTGCGTCACCCGTTTGCCCTTGGTTCGGCTAGTTAGATGAAATTGCTGGCAGCGGTCGCAGCGATAAGGTCTGAGCGGATAGCAAGCATATTGAGCAATCAACAGCGCGTCTGCTTCGAATGCATAGCGGATTTTCTTGGTGCAGATCCTTAGTCTTGTGCGCATATCAAAAGCCTTGGGCGAAGACGATACTGCCTTGATTGAACAACCGCATGATCAGCATCACCGTGCCTTCAGATTTTAGTAGTTCTGGATCAACGATGACACACTCCTGCGCGCAGAGGATTTCGGCAAGGGCTTCTGTTTCTAAGGCGCATTCAAAACATGCGCCATCGACGAAGAGCAGTACGCCGTCCGCGCCTTGCCGGATGAATGAAAAGCGGCTCGCCGGGTTGCGGTAGAACGCTTCTCCACCCCTGAGCGCCGCGCGCAATTCTGCAAGGTTAACTGGCTCCTCCGGCTCAAAATCCGCATCGGGATATTTAGGCGTGCTGTTATAGGCACCGAACCAGCGTGCGAAGGCTTGCGGCTCGGCCAGTTTTTCGGTGATCATCTTGTGGAGTCTAGCGATGGCGTCCGCCGAAATTTCGCCCGAATTATTCTGTGCCTGCAAATCTGGATCAGCGTAACGATCATCGTCTGTCAAATTGCCGAGCAGATCATCGCACCAATCGCCGATCAATTCACTCCGCGAAGGCGCGCGGAAGCCGATTGAGTAGGTCATGCAATCATCGCCAACCGCAACGCCGTTATGCGCGATGCGCGGAGGGACGTAGAGAATATCGCCGGGTTCTAGGATCCATTCCTCGGCCGCTTCAAAGTTAGCGAGCAGCCGCAAATCGTCGTTCGGTAGCAGTTCCGTGTCCGAGTCACACAGTGCGCCAATTTGCCAGCGGCGCTTGCCTAGGCCTTGGACAAGGAACACGTCATATTGGTCAAAATGCGCACCTACGCCGCCACCGTCAGTCGCGTAGCTCACCATCACATCGTCGATCCGCCAGTTTGGGACGAAGCGGAACGGTGCAATTAGCGAGGCTACTTCGGGAACATGATGATCGACCGCCTGAACGAGTAACGTCCATGGCACCTTGCCGAGCGTGCCGAAGCGCTCTTCAGGTAGAGGGCCGCTTTCAACATTCCATGTATCGCGAGTCTGTGTGATTAGCCGCGACTCGACATCCTCTTCGCAGGCGAGCCCGGCGAGTTCATCGGGTTCGAGCGGATTTTTCCACGCTGCCCAAGGATTTTTGATCAGCAGCGGCTTTTTTTGCCAATAATCGCGCAGAAAGCTGTCGATATCAAAATTTGTAAGGTGCATGAGAACTCGCGGTTGGTTTCGTCCCCTTCTACCAGCACTAATCAGGTTCAGCAGCATGAAATGCGCGTGTTAAATCTCCAGCCGCCCATGTTCTAGCTTTGGCAGCACGTAGCGCGCGAAGAGATCGCATTCCGCTGCATGGGGGTATCCTGACAGGATGAACGCTTCGATTCCCTCGGCCTCATAGGCGCGCAACTTGGCGAGCACTTGATCAGGATCGCCAACGATTGCCGCGCCGCAGCCTGAGCGGGCGCGACCTATTCCTGTCCACAGGTTGGCTTCTGCATAGCCATCATCGCTTGCGCCTTCGCGCAGTGCGGCTTGGGCGGCAACGCCTGCCGATTGGCTGTCGAGCGATTTGGCACGGATCGCGGCCCCCGTGTCTGCATCAAGGCGCGAGAGGAGCCGGGCGGCGGCAGTGCGCGCTTCGCTTTCGCTTTCGCGTACAATCACATGCGCGCGGTAGCCGAATTTAAGTGTGCGGCCATAAGCGGCAGCGCGTGCTGTCATGTCCGCGATGATCGCGCGGACAGTCTCCATCGTGTCGGGCCACATCAGGAACACGTCGCAGCCTTGCGCGGCGGCATCGCGCGCGGCGGGGCTGAGTCCGCCGAAATAGAGCGGCGGGCATTTGCCGCTCACTGTTTTGACACGCGGCGGATCGACCTTGATCTGGTAATGTGCGCCCTGATGATCGAGCGCCTCACCGTTCAGCAAAGTTTTGAGGATTTTCATCGCTTCAACGGTACGGGCGTAGCGTGGTCCGCTCGCCATCGTTTCGCCAGGCAAGTCTGACGATATGACGTTGATCGTCATCCGACCACCAGAAATCTGGTCAAGCGTCGCGATCTGCCGCGCGAGTTGCGGTGGCCAGCTTTCGCCGATCCGCACCGCCATCAGCAAGCGGATGCGCGTGGTAAGGGCGGCAATCGCGGCGGCAAATGCGGTCGTATCAATTCCGAGCGCATATCCCGAGGGCAGCAGGATATTGTCAAAACCGCCTTTTTCCGCCGCCATCACAATATTGCGGCAATGCTCCCAACTTGACGCGAGCATTGGATCAGGTTGCCCCAGAAATTCATAATCATCGTCGCAGAGCGCGGAAAACCAGCTAACTTCAGTAGTCATGGGAGGGGCTCCTGTCGTGAAGCGGTGAGGACTTTGTACCAGTCGGTGCGGCTCCATCGCACTTTATAGGCGTCGGCGGCTTCGGCGATGCGCGCGGGCTGCTGCGATCCGACAATCGGGATGATCCCCGCCGGATGCGCCATGATCCAGCTATAGGCAGCGGCCGTTCTTGAAGCACCGTGCATAGTCGCAACAGCATCAAGCGCCTCAGCAACATCAAGCTCACGCTTAGTCGTTGGGTGCGCGATCCGCCCCTGACCAAGTGGTGACCAAGCGAGAACGGCGGTGCCAAGCATCATCGCCTGATCAAGCAGGCCACCCTCAATCGGATCAATCGCGAGTGCGGAAATCTCTGGCTGTGTCGTCGCAAGTGGGATTGTGAGATAGTGGTGGAGGCTCTCAACCTGCGTCGCTGTAAAATTCGATACGCCCACCGCGCCGACTTTTCCGCTCGTCACCATATCCTCTAAGCTGCGCGCGAGCTCCTGCGGGTGGGTCAGCACATCGGGGCGGTGCACCTGCCACAGATCGACATGATCAACGCCGAGCCTTGTCAGCGAGGCATCAAGCGCGGACGTTAGATAATCTCGGCTCTGGTCATAGGGCAGCGGCGGCATAATCCCGCCCTTGGTGGCGAGCACCATTTTCTCGCGCAGATGTGGCGCGGCCTTTAACACTTTGCCGAGCAACACCTCCGCGTCACCGAACCCGCTGCTGCCGTTAAAGCCGTAAATATCGGCGGTATCAAATAGCGTGATCCCGGCAGCGAATGCTGCCTCGACCAAACCTTGCGCCGCGCCGACATCATCGCCAGTAAAGCGCCACATCCCCCATGCCAGACTACTGACGACCTTCCCCCCCGGCCCAAGAGTGCGTGTGGAAGAGGGGGCAGGGAGAAGCGACATGAAACCTCATTGGGGCAGGAGTGACAACGTTGTCTTATTCTGCCCCAAGCGAGGGGGGTGGGTCAAGCGCTGGCTGCGTTGGCGTTAGTTATTGCCGCCGATCAGGTCGCCAAACTGGCCAAGGACTGATCCTTCACCGCGATTTGATCCGCCCCGGCTGCCTGCCGCTGCCAACATCCGCCCGGCGAGGCGTGAGAAGGGGAGCGACTGAATCCAGACTTTCCCTGGCCCAGTGAGCTGTGCAAAAAACATGCCTTCGCCACCAAAAATCATGCTTTTAACGCTGCCCGCCGAAATCAGATCGAAATCTACGCTTGGCGTATAAGCCGCGAGGCAGCCGGTATCGACGTGAAGGATTTCGCTCGCGCGAAGCTCACGCTCAACCACTGTGCCGCCCATTTGGACGAACACCCAGCCGTCACCCTCAAGCTTTTGCATGATGAAGCCTTCGCCGCCGAACAGCCCCGTCATCATCTTGCGCTGAAACTGGATGCCGATTGATACGCCCTTCGCGGCGGCAAGAAAGCTGTCTTTCTGGCAAATGAGTGTCCCGCCAAAATCGGAAAGCTTGAGCGGCAGGATCGCGCCTGGCGTTGGTGAGGCAAAGGCGACGCGCGCCTTGCCAGAGCCGTTATGCGTGAAGACTGTCGTGAACAGGCTCTCGCCCGTGACCAGCCGTTTGCCCGCGCCAAGCAGCTTGCCCATGAAACCGCCGCCGCTATCTCCGCTGCCATCGCCGAAGACGGTCGCCATGCCAACGCTCGCATCCTTCCAGACCAGCGCGCCCGCCTCGGCCACAGCGCTTTCGCCGGGATCAAGCTCAATCTCAACAAACTGAAGCTCCTGCCCCTTGATTTCAAAATCAATATCATCGGCGGAACTTGCGCTGCGGCTATGCTGCCACGGGCTTGATGGGGACATGGGATTGGCTCCTGTTGGTTGGAATGCATGACTTAATATGCGCGGCTTGCACTGGCAAGATTGCGTGTGTATATTTTCGACGAAGGATACACATCATGCGGACAAACATCGTAATCGACGACGAACTGATGGCAAAGGCGATGAAGGCTACAGGCCTAAAAACCAAGCGTGAAACCGTTGAAGTCGCGCTTGAACGACTGGTGGATTTGGATGCGCAGCGTGAGGCACTTAGCCTGTTTGGCACAGTCAGGTTGGAGGGCGATCTTGATGCCATGCGGCGCGACTAGTGATCGTTGTTGATTCAAGCGTCTGGGTTGATTTTCTAAATGGTCGAGAGACGGATCAGGTGCGCTTACTTAAGAAAATTCTGGGGGTTCAGCAAGTCGGAATGCCCGACCTTATACTGACTGAAATATTACAAGGCACGAAATCAGAGTGGGATTTCAACAGAGTGCTACGCATTCTCAGATCTATGACGCCCATCGAAACGGGCGGACAAGATGTCGCCATCGAAGCCGCGCGCAATTATCGACGGCTGCGCACAATGGGCATCACCATCCGAAAAACCATCGACACGCTGATCGCAACCCGCTGCATCATCGACGGGCACGAACTGCTCTACAGTGACCGCGATTTTGATCCGTTTGTTGAGCATTTGGGGTTGGGGGTAGTGCTTGACTACGGAAACTACTCACTATAAGTTACATGTAACCAAGGGGCATGACATGGCAAGCAAGGTAGCGTCATCGCGTGACAAGGTGCGCAATCACCGTGAACGGCTCCGTGCGCAGGGGCTTCGGCCTATCCAGATTTGGGTGCCCGACGTGCGTTCGCCGATATTTCTGGCGGAGGCGCACAGGCAGGCTCGTGTGGTTGCGGGCAGCGCTCATGCGGCTGACGAACAGGCGTGGGTCGATTCAATGTCCGAACTTGAATTTTGAAGCGGGGCGAGATTTGGACATCGGCGGGTGGCAAGGATTATGCGGGCAAACCGCGCCCGGCCTTGATCGTTCAGGACAATAGTTTTGATACCGACTCAGTCACCGTCTGCGGGCTAACGAGCGAGTTGGTGAATGCCGCCGATCTGCGCCTGTTAATTGAACCGACTCTGGAAAACGGCTTGCAACTCACTTCGCAGGTGATGATCGATAAGGTGACGACAGTGCAACGCGCCAAGCTCCGCAAGCGCATTGGCCGATTGACTGATGCCGAAATGCTGCGGATCAACCGTGCGATGTTAGTTTTTATGGGGTTGGCGGGGCGTGTGGGGGAGTGAGTAGCGCAAAAGAAAATTCCCGGATACATATTTGAAGTCGGCGAATCTCAACGGGTGGGCTTCATGAAGAAATATCAAAAGCGAAAGCGTCCGCCCGTTAAGCCCCGGCCTGTGCAGAGTGTAGCGCCAGTCCTGAATGTCGCACCCCTTGAGGTTGGTCGTGACTCTTATGATAAATCGCTGATATGGACGAAAATTACGGCGTTAGCAGCGGTGGTTGCTTGTGTGATTTCTGTAGTTGCGCAGGTGTCGTCGGATAAGGTGGTGGCACTGGCGCTTAAGAATTTTTCGCAGGTGGCCGATGCTGGCGGTCAGCAGGCGGCTGAATCAAAGCGCATTGCCGAAGCGACGGTCAAGCTGGCTTTATCTGCGCAATTGCAGGCGGACGCTGCGCTTCAACAGGCAGATTCGGCTACGAAGCAGGCTGCCATGTCAGTTTATCAGGCATCGACATCTGCTCGCAGCGCTACAGCGAATGAGCGCGCGATAGGCATTGCAGTAGAGCAATTGCAAGATCAAAGATTGGCAGAAAAGAAGCGTTTTCGCCCAATTCTTGTAATAAAAGCCGTCGACTTTAAAGGCTTGGACTTGTTCATAGACATTGAGAATGTAGGATTAGTTGCAGTTTCTAACGGTCGAATCCAATTAGATGTACAATGCATTAAAACACTAAAACCTTGCAAAAATATGAAATCGAGCGATAGATATATTATTGATAATTCGATAGATTCGATCACAAAAAATGCAAATTTAAAAATATTTAACCTGTATGAAATCACTGTCCCGTTTTCCCAAAATAGTGAAATTCAAAATGAACTTGGGAGATTTGAGAGAATTATAGAAGACTCACCTCAGAGAATTATATTTGAAGGTTTTCTAGAGTATGGTGATATTTTTAATAATAAATATAGCGAAAAAGTTTGTTTTATTATAGAGATAAATAACAAAAAATACTTTCCTCGCGCAATTTCATGTATCAGTAGAAATGCTATTATGCCATTTGTTTCCGGTAAAGACGTATATAATGTATCGGGAAATGAATAGCGCAACTACAAACTCTGTATGGTAGCCCGCCCCGTACTCCCCCGAACAACCAACTCATGCTGCAACCGCCGATGCACCACGCCCGGTTCCTCCGAAAACAACAACCCCGCCGCCGAATAGGCCAAATCCCGTGTCGGTTGCCTGATCGTGGTCAGTGGCGGCCAGACCGCGCTCGCCAGTTCGGTGTCGTCAAAACCTGCAACTGATAGCACAGCCGGCACCGCGATGTCGCGGCGGTGCGCCACGGCGAGTACGCCTGCGGCCATATCGTCGTTGCTCGCAAAGATTGCAGTGGGTGGTTCAGGGAGGTCGAGCAGCAATTCCGCCGCCGCTGCACCGCTCGCGAAATCAAACTGGCCGGGGCGGACGAGGCTTGGTTCAAAGCCGATCCCGGCGCGGTCAAGCGCGCGGCGGTAACCGAATAGCCGCTGGTCGCTCGCCATGTGATTGGGGTGGCCGATGATGAAGCCGATCCGCCTATGGCCGTGGTTGATCAGGTGCGTGGTCATATCGTCCGCCGCCTGCACATCATCCATGAACACAGACGATGTCATCGCATGATTGGTGCCCGGCGAGATCCGCACGAAGGGGATGCCGCGCGCTTCAAGCTCAGCCAACACTTCAGGTGCATCAGTGACGGGGGAGGAAAGGATGATGCCGTCAACATGCGTTTCGTCAATCAAACCGCCCACCTCTGCGGCGAGCGTGGGGGAGCCGACGTCGGCGGGTTGGGCTAACATCCGCACGCCCTGTTCGCGGCATTGCGCCCAGATGCCATCCTGAATTTGGTGGATGTAGAAGGGCGAGTGATTGTCATAGATCAGCGCAATTTGAAATGAGCGGCGCCCTGCCAGTGATCTTGCCGCAAGGCTCGGGCTGAACTTGAGCGCGGCCATCGCGGCATCGACCTTGGCGCGGGTGGCATCGCGGACATATTTCTCTTTGTTGAGGACACGTGAGACGGTCTTGATCGAAACCCCCGCCAGTTTCGACACATCTTTGATTGTTGCGCGTGATGCCATCTGTTGTCCCCGTGTCACACTTCCGCTCTAATCGCCTGCGGCCTGTGAGTAAAATCACAAATGGGGCTTGCCCTTGCCCGTGCTATTATGACAAAAGCAATTTCAGACATCGTTGTCATAAAACGGGTGGACGGTTTGGAGCAGGCGGTACGATACGGGCTGGTTGGCACTGGCATGATGGGTGTGGAGCATATCCAAAACCTTGCGATCACGCCGGGGGCTGAACTCGTCGCGATTGCTGATCCGGTGGGAACGTCGCTTGGCTGGGCCAAAGCGGCACTTGGCGAACGCGCTGCTGGCGTAACTGAGTTTGAGGATGGTGCGGCACTTGCGGTGTCTGGCTTGGTTGACGCAGTGATCGTTGCTAGCCCTAATTATACCCACCGCGATGTGCTTGAGCCATTGTTTGATGCTGGTCTTCACATTCTCTGTGAAAAGCCAGTTGCAACGACGATTGAAGATGCGCGCTGGATTGTGGAGCGCGCTGCACAAGCAAAGGGGGTATTCTGGACGGCGATGGAATATCGCTACATGCCACCCGCTGCCGAATTTGTGACGCAGGTACACGCCGGGCGGACGGGCACGCTCCAAATGCTCTCGATCCGCGAACACCGCTTTCCTTTCCTTGTGAAGGTTGGAGACTGGAACCGTTTTTCGGCCAACACCGGCGGGACGATGGTTGAGAAATGTTGCCATTTCTTTGATCTGATGCGGTTGATTGTCCAAAGTGAAGCGGTGCGCGTCTATTGCTCGGGGGCGATGGATGTGAACCATCTTGACGAGACTTATGATGGCAAACGCCCCGACATTCTCGACAATAGCTATACGACCGTCGATTTCGCGAACGGCGTCCGCGCGATGCTTGATCTGTCGATGTTTGCCGAAGGCGCGCAAAATCAGGAAGAGATTTGCGCGGTGGGGAGCGCTGCGCGGCTTGAATGCCTGATCCCCGACGGTGATCTTGTGTTCAGCCCGCGCACCGGATTTATGAATGCTAAGGCCGTTGAACGGACGCATATTGAGGTCGATGAGGCCGCGCTGAAAGCCGGACATCATCACGGCGCGACTTTTTACCAGCACCAGAAATTTATCGCGGCAGTGCGCGGCGAGGGCGTCGTCGAAGTGAGCGCCCACGACGGGATGATGGCGGTTGCAATTGGTACAGCCGCCGAAATCAGCGCACGTGAAAAGCGCGTCGTGACGATGACTGAGTTGGGATTTTAACAAATAAACAAGCCCGCAACGACGGGTGTTTTTCGAAGGGAACGGAACAATGATGAAATTTTTGATGGCGACAACTGCGCTTGCGCTGATGGCAGCGCCCGCGTTCGCGCAGGATGCAGCTCCAGCCGATGACGGCGCGATTGACGAGATCATCGTCACTGCGCAAAAGCGCTCGGAGCGGTTGCAGGATGTGCCCGTCGCGGTTTCGGTCGTTAGTGGCGCAACGCTTGAGGCGCAGGGCGGCGTCAATATCGAGAATGCGCAATATCTTGTGCCAACGCTCAACTTCCGCAAATCGGGGACAACGATCAACCAGTCGCTGTTCCTGCGCGGGGTTGGCACCTCAACCTTTTCGATCGCGGGTGAGCCTTCGGTTTCAACCGTGCTTGACGGCGTGGTTTACAGCCGCGCGGGCGAAGCGTTTGGCGATCTCGTTGATATCGAACGACTTGAAGTGCTGCGCGGGCCACAGGGAACGCTGTTTGGCAAGAATGCCAGTGCTGGCGTTGTCAATATTGTCTCAAAACGCCCAACTAACGATTTTGAAGGTGCGCTTGAGGCCTCATTCTTCACCAAATCCGAATATCGCGGGCGCGGCATCATCAATATTCCAATCAGTGATAAGGCGCGCAGCCGCTTCACCGGATTTTACGGCGAGTATGATGGCAACATCCGCAACATCAATGCGGGCGTGAATGACCGCGTCAACGGGTACAAGCATTACGGCTTTCGCGGGATCGTCGAGCTTGACCTGTCTGAAAAGGTGAAGGCAACGCTGATCGGTGACTACCGCAAGTCAAATGATGATTGTTGCGCCGAAGTGATTGGCACCGCGCCAACCGGTCTTGGCTTGCTCGCACTCGCCGGGATTGCGTTCAAGGGCGATGAAACGCGGATAATCAACCAGAATTTGGTGACGGCGACGGTTGAGGAAAGCTACGGCGGTTCGCTACAGATTGATGCCGAACTCGGCAGTCAGACCGTCACTTCGATCACCTCGTACCGCCAATATGATAACCGCGAAATCCGCGATGGTGATTTTGTCGGCGCGGCCTTTGCTGGCCTCAACCAGCTTCATGACGATGGCCCGCAAACCAGCGATACCTTCACGCAGGAATTGCGCCTGACTTCGCCGGGCAACCAGCGGTTCGATTATGTGCTTGGTGCTTTTTATTCAAAGGCGGACACCACACGGACATTTACGCGGCGTGATATCGTCTGCAATCCAGCGCCTGCGGGCGGTGTATTGCTGCCCTGCACAGGCGTTGGTGCACCAGCCAGCACATTCCCCAATGGCAGCGCAACCTTTGGTTCGGTGTTCAGGAATTTCGCACTGTTTGGGCAGGGGACGTTTGATATTGTTGACCGTTTCCGCCTGATCGGTGGGGTTCGTTATACTGTGGATCAGCTTGACGTGTTCCACAGCCGCGTTTCACCGCTCACTGGCCCTGGTATTCAGCCGAATTTTGATGCTGGTGTGTTTAATGGCGGGCTTACAGGCCCCGGTGGCTTTATTGCCGGGCCGTCAAACGGCATTCCGTTCCGCAACAAGGCAACCAACACCAACTTCTCAGGCCGTGCGGGCGTGCAGTTTGACGCCTCGAAAAGTTCAACGCTCTACGCCACGTATGCGCGCGGATACAAAGGGCCAGCGTTCAACATCTTCTTCAACCTGACGGCGGTTGGCACCGGCGAAATCGCCGCCGAAACGGCTGACAGCTATGAAGCCGGGATCAAGAACACGCTGTTTGGTGGTAAGCTCGTGCTCAACCTCGCGGCCTATTATGCCAAGTATAAGAATTTTCAGGCGAACAACCCTGATATTGTCGCGGGCGTTGTCGTCACCCGCTTTACCAATGCGGGCCGGATTTCGACGCGCGGGGGTGAGCTTGATCTGATCTGGCGGCCTATTAACAACCTCAATATCAACGGCGGCTTTGCCTACACTGATGCCAAGGTTGATCAGTTCTTCCTGCCGCCCGGTGGCAATCCGGCGGGTGTCGTTCCTTCGGGCACCTCGCTTGCTTATGCGCCGAAATATAAGGCGTCACTTGGCGGCGATTACACGATAGAAACGGGCGGAGCGATCAACATCGTGCTTGGCGCTCAAGCATCGGCACAATCAAAGCAATTGTCGCTGTTCGATCCAAGCCCGGCGTTGCGCGCAGCGGGGACGATTGGCGGCTATACGCTGGTTGATCTGTCAGTGGGTGTTGTTGACGTGAACGACCGTTTCAAGCTGACGTTCCAGGTCAAAAATGTGTTTGATACCAGCTTTGCCTCATCGATCACCAATGGCGGGCCAGGGGGCAGCTTCCGCTTCCTGATCCCGCGTGAGGCGGATCGTTATTTCGGGATTACCGCCAAGGTCAATTTCGGGGGGAATTGATACCCTTGCGGGTCGCAGCGCCAAGGGGGAGGGAGGCCGGGAGAGCAATTTCCCGGCCTCTTGTTTTCTATAGGCTATGTGCCAAGACGGTGGGGAGAGGGTGTGATGCGGATGATGTGTAAGACTGTGGCGCAACAATGAAGATTATCACTCCGCGCCTTCGCTGGACGCTCTTCGGTTTGCTCTGCGTCGCGGGTATTTTCAATGCGATGGATCGTCCTGTCATCGCGATTTTGAAGCCCGATATGTCGGCTGATTTCGGCTGGACAGATGAGGATTTCGGCAACCTTGCTTTTGTCACGCAAATGGCGGCGGCTTTCTCATTCCTGTTTACTGGCTGGCTGGTTGACCGGATTGGCGTCCGCCGTTCGATGATCGCCGGGGTTACGACGTGGAGCTTTGCCGCGATGGCGCATGGCTGGGCGATAACCGCTTGGCATGTTGTCGCGGCGCGGATCGGGCTAGGCGCAACTGAGGCGGTGCAGACGCCGCTCACCATCAAGACCGTGGCGACGCTGTTTCCGCCCAATAAGCGCTCCTTTGCCTTTGGTGTGGGCACCGCCATAGCGGGAACTGGTACCATTGCCATGCCATTTATGATCCCAGCAATGGCGGCGGCGTTCGGTTGGCGCGGCGCGCTAATTTTTGCGGGGCTTGGCGGTTTCATCACGCTCGCACTTTGGCTGTGGTTTGCACGCGGCGTGAAATTTGATGACGGTGCAGAGGATGCGACGCGCGATATGTCCGACGGCGGCGCGCCTTATGGCCCGATCCTGCTTGAACAGCGGACGTGGGCAATCGTAATCGCCAAAACGCTCTCTGACTCGACATGGTGGCTGATCAATTTCTGGCTGCCTGATTTTTACCGCAAAACCTATGATTTGACGACCGAGCAACTTGCTATTCCGCTCGCGCTCGCATTTCTTGGTTCGGGCGGCGGCGCGCTGCTCGCGGGTTGGGCTTCAACGCGACTGCTTGAGAAGGGCTGGAGCGTCAACCGAGTCCGCAAGACCGTGATGCTTGTTTCAGCAGTGATTGTTACGCCTTTGCCGCTTGTGCTGCAGCTTGATAGCTTCTGGCCTGTGGCGATCATGATGGGGGTTGTGATGGCCGGGCATCAGGGCTTTTCGCTGTCGATATTCTCGACGATCACTGATGTCGTGCCGCGCGCCAAGGTTGGCCGGGTCACGGCCTTCGGCGCGTTTATGGGCAATATGGGCGGGGCCGCGATTGCCAAGATCACTGGCCTCGTGCTGGTGGCGGGGATTGGTTACACCCCGCTCTTCATCTTTGCCGCTGTGTCCTATCTCTTGGCACTTGCGTGGTTTCATCTGATGCTGCCCGAGATTAAACGGGCAGAGCCATGACGCAGCAGTCAATGCGCGGCTATCCGCTGGCGGCTGATCTTTACGGGGATTTGCTGGACACCAGCGCGCCCGCGCAAAAAATCAGC
The DNA here is from genome assembly GCA_031418495.1 of Sphingomonadales bacterium. Taxonomy (GTDB): domain Bacteria; phylum Pseudomonadota; class Alphaproteobacteria; order Sphingomonadales; family Sphingomonadaceae; genus Aquisediminimonas. The sequence continues at coordinate 15,245 of JANOXQ010000155.1, read as the reverse complement.
TGGCGCGATCATTTTCCGGGGTTAGCGATCACGGCGGTGGCTGCGCTTGCGGCAATGTGGCTGTCCGAACATTACGGCGCGCCAAAGATGCTGATGGGTTTGTTGATTGGCCTTGCGTTCAATTTCGCCAATGCCGATGCGCGGCTCCATCCCGGGCTTAACCTTGCCTCAAAAACACTGTTGCGCTGGGGAATCGTGCTTGCGGGCGCGCAAATTACAATCTGGCAGATTGTTGATCTCGGTGGGATCAGCTTTCTGTGGATTGCAGCGACGGTCGCACTTGTGACGCTCGCAGGGGTGGCGACCGCGCGCGCGCTTGGGCTTGGCAGCGCTTTTGGCGTGCTAGCAGGAGGCGCAGTCGCGATTTGCGGGGCGTCGGCTGCGCTTGCTCTATCAAGCGTACTTGGTGAAAAACGCTCTAGTCAGGCGCAACTGACTTTGGTGCTGGTGGCGATTGCGGCGGCGAGTGCGCTGGCGATGTCGCTGTATCCAGCGATTGCGCAGTTGATTGGGCTGAATGGCAAACAAGCCGGTTTTCTGGTTGGGGCATCAATCCATGATGTGGCGCAGGCATTGGGCGCTGGATACAGCTTTTCGAACGATGCTGGAGAGACGGCCGCGATTGTCAAACTCACGCGCGTTGCACTCCTCGCGCCAGCACTCGCTGTTGTTGCGCTCTGCTTTCCTGCCGAGCCGGGGCAAGTGCGCAGTCGCGTCGGCGTGCCGTGGTTTGTGCTTGGTTTTCTCGCCGTAGCAGTGCTCAATTCGTTTGTGAGCGTCCCTGCCCCAGTAACACTCTGGACGAAAGAGGCGGCTTCGGCGCTGCTCCTGCTCGCGGTGACGGCGACAGGGATTCGTTCGCCTATGCAGTTGTTGTTGCAGCAGGGCTGGCGCAGTGCGATGCCTGTGATCGTCGCAACACTTGCGGCATTTGCGATCAGCTTGACAGGTGCGTTTCTGGTCGGTTGATCATGGTTTGCTAATCCTCGGGGGTTGTAGCGTCCGATCAACCCCAATATAAGCGTAATTCGCAATCAAGGCGGCCATGTAGGTCGCCTTTTTTGATTGAAACCTTAACCGAAAGGCCACCGCCATGACGATTACCCCGCTGATGCCTGTTTATCCCCGGTGCGGTGTGCGTCCTGTGCGCGGCGAGGGTTCCTATCTGATTGGTGAAGGCGGTGACCGTTATCTCGATTTTGCCAGTGGGATTGCGGTCAATCTGCTTGGCCATGGCCATCCACATTTGACGAAGGCGATCCAAGATCAGGCGGCGACCCTAATGCACGTTTCGAATCTTTACGGATCGCCACAAGGCGAAGCAGTGGCGCAGCGGCTGGTTGATCTGACCTTTGCTGATACAGTGTTTTTCACCAATTCAGGCGCGGAAGCCGTTGAATGTTCGATCAAGACTGCGCGTCGTTATCACCACGTCACAGGTAATCCAAATCGTAAGACTCTGATCTGTTTTCATAACGCTTTCCATGGGCGGACGATGGCGACGATTTCGGCGACCAATCAGGAAAAAATGCGCGACGGGTTTGAACCATTGCTCGAAGGCTTTGCGTATGCGCCGTTTAATGATTTGGAGGCGGCGCGCGCATTGGTGAATGACTCGACGGCTGGCTTCCTCGTCGAACCGATCCAGGGCGAGGGCGGCATCCGTCCGGCAACACAAGAGTTTCTGCGTGGGCTGCGTCAGATTTGTGATGAGCAGGGATTGCTGCTTGTGCTTGATGAAGTGCAGTGCGGTATGGCGCGCACAGGCAAGCTGTTTGCGCATGAGCATTACGGCATCACGCCCGACATTATGGCGGTGGCGAAGGGTATTGGCGGCGGCTTTCCGCTCGGTGCGTGCCTTGCGACTGAGGAAGCAGCAAAGGGCATGGTGATTGGCACCCACGGCAGTACTTACGGTGGCAATCCGCTCGCAATGGCGGCGGCGGGCGCAGTGCTTGATGTCGTTGCGAACGATGAATTCCTTACCCAGGTTTGCCAAACACGTGACAGGCTGCACGCGGCGATCAACCAGATGATCCCCAACTATGATGATCTTTTTGAAGGCCTACGAGGCATTGGATTGATGCTCGGGATAAAGCTAAAATCGGACAGTCGCGCATTTGTCGCGCATCTGCGCGATCATCACGGATTGCTGACGGTCGCGGCTGGCGATAATGTTGTCCGCATCCTGCCGCCGCTGATTATCGATGAAAACCACATTAGCGAATTCATTGAGAAATTGTCAGCAGGCGCGCGGAGTTACGCGATCCCGCAAGCCGCCTGATGCGGCATTTCCTCAACCTGTCTGATGCTGGCGCTGATGGTATAGCGGCAATGATCGAAGATGCGCTTGACCGTAAGGTAGCGCGCACCGGCTGGACGAAGGGCAAGGCCGACGCCGACGCACCACTTGCGGGGCATACGCTCGCGATGATCTTTGAGAAAAGTTCTACGCGAACGCGCGTTTCGTTCGACATGTCGATGCGGCAGCTTGGCGGCAGCACCATCGTGATGGATTCTGGCGGGATGCAGCTAGGGCGCGGCGAAACCATTTCTGATACAGCGCGCGTCCTTTCGGGCTATTGCGATGCAATCATGATCCGAACGGGGGACCACGCCAAAATTGAAGAGATGGCAGCGCACGCGACCGTGCCAGTGATCAACGGGCTAACCGATCTTTCACACCCATGCCAGATTATGGCCGATCTGCTTACGCTGATCGAAAATGGTAAGGCATTGCCAGGGCTAACGGTCGCGTGGCTTGGTGATGGCAATAATGTGCTGCATTCGATCATTGAGGCGTCAGGCTTGATGAAGTTCAACGTCCGCGTAGGTTGCCCACAAGGTTATGAACCCGATCACGCGGTGGTTAAGGGTGCGCGCGTGCGCGGCGCAATTGTCGATCTGTTTGAAACCGCTGAAGAAACGGTCGCAGGGGCTGATGTTGTTATCACTGACACTTGGATTTCGATGGGGCAGGAGCATGTCCACAACAAACTTGCCGCGATGATGCCGTTTCAAGTGACAGCAGGCCTGATGGCGCAGGCGAAGGCCGAGGCTCTGTTTCTACACTGCCTACCCGCGCACCGCGACGAAGAGGTCGTTAGCGCGGTGATCGACGGGCCGCAGTCACGCATCTGGCAGGAGGCGGAGAACCGGCTCCATGCCCAGAAATCAGTATTGCTCTGGGCGTTTGGGGTGCTTGGATGAGTGCCGACGCTGCCGACCTTGATCGCGCACTAAGTTTTATCATTCCCGAACGCAACGCGCGCGGGCGGCTGGTACGGCTTGGGCCAGTGCTTGAGGAGATACTCTCGGCCCACGGCTACCCGCCAGCAATTGAAGCTCTGCTTTCTGAAGGATTGGTGCTGACTGCACTCCTCGGCGCAATGCTCAAGGACGCAGGTGGTCAGCTCACGATGCAAGTTCAAACCGAGGGCGGCGCAGTGAGTCTGCTCGTCTGCGATTATCGCGGCGGTCAGGTGCGTGGTTATATACAGCATGATGCTGAACGCATTGCTGAACTTCCAGTTGAGCCAACTTTATTCGCACTGTTTGGCAAAGCCTATCTCGCAATTACCTTTGATCAGGCGGTTTCGGGAGAGCGATATCAAGGGATCGTCCCACTCGATGGCAATAGCCTGTCCGAAGCGGTTGAGAGCTATTTCGGTCAATCCGAACAAATTCCAAGCCTTGTCCGGGTTGGCATTTCGGGCCGCGTTGCTGGCGGGCTGCTGCTCCAGCATTTGGCCGAGGGCGAGGATGGGCGTGAGCGTATTCATACAAGGCTTGATCACCCAGAATGGGAACATGTCAAAGCACGCGGGATCAGTGTTGCTACGCCCGAACTTGCAGATGTCGCGCTGCCGCTTGAAGACCTCGTCTGGAGACTGTTTCATGATGAGGCTGAAGTCCGTCTGCTTGGCGACGCAACACTGAGCAAAGGCTGTCGATGCGACCTTGCCCACATCTCAGGCGTTATTGGCCGTTTCCCTGACGATGAGCGCCAAAGCATGGCTGATAGCGACGGTGTAATTGCGGTCAATTGCGAATTTTGCGCGAAAATCTTTCCAATTCCTGTATATTAACCTTGGTTATGCCTTAATTTGATCCACTTGTGATCGTAACCATTGCACAGTTCGTCGCTAATCACGATAATGTGATTCGGATGAGGGGCAGGAGTAAGGTCGATGCGTTTGGCGGTTTTGATACCCACGGCTATGCTTGCTGGCATTGCTGTTCCAGGGTTTAGTGAGCCTGCACAAGCCCCTACAATCGCCGCTTTGCAAGTGATCCAGCCCGGCCAATGGGCGCTTCGTTCTCGCAGTGATCCCGCCCAAAGCCGCACTTTATGCCTTGGTGATCCAGCTTTGCTGTTTCAGCTTCGCCATGGCGGAGCCTCTTGCTCGCGCTTTGTTGTCGCCAATGATCCGCGCGGCGCAACTGTGCAATATCGTTGCCCCGGTGCTGGTAATGGCCGGACAACGATCAAGGTAGAAACCCCGCGCCTCATTCAAATCGACTCGCAAGGCATAGCGAATAACGAGCCGTTCATGGTTGTTTATGAAGGTCGCCGTGTTGGCGAATGCGCGGTGACGGCTGGTGGTAGCGCTAGTCGTCGTTGACGAGACGTTAACTATTCTTGGTCAGAGAAGAAGCGTTGCAGATTTATTTGATTTTTCTGCACGATCCTCCTCTCGCCGAAAGGCATACTGGCTGCCTTTAATCGGGCGGCCATTTTTTTTGGCTTGTATCGCGCTGCTAGCGGTAATAGCGGACTGCGGCGATGATGATACCTTCCCCAGATAGCGCAGTGGCGCTTGTTCTGCTTTCGGGCGGGCTTGACTCGATGGTTGTCGCTGGCCTCGCGCGTGAGGCGGGCTACCGCCTCTTCGCGCTTACCATTGATTATAACCAGCGCCACCGGATTGAACTTGAGGCCGCAGCGCGTGTGGCAAGAGCACTTGGTGCCGAACGCCATGTCGTGCTTCCAGTCGATCTTTCGGCTTTTGGCGGTTCCGCGCTGACAGACAGCGCGATTGCGGTGCCCAAGGACGGAGTCGATGGCAGCATCCCACCGACATATGTGCCTGCGCGGAACATGATTTTCCTGTCGCTGGCCCTTGGTTGGGCCGAAGCAAGCGGCGCACGCGATCTGTTCATCGGCGTTAATGCGCTTGATTATTCAGGCTATCCCGATTGCCGCCCCGAATTCATCGCTGCCTTTGAGGCCGCTGCAACTGCCGCCACGAAGGCTGGCGTTGAAGGGTGGTCGTTCCGAATTCACACCCCGCTGATCGCGATGAGCAAGGCCGATATTGCGATAGAAGCCGCGCGGCTCGGGCTTGATGTTGCAATTAGCTGGTCATGCTATGATCCAACGCCAGAGGGGCGACCGTGCGGGCTTTGCGATAGCTGCCGCCTACGCGCCAAGGGCTTCGCAGAGGCGGGGCTCATCGACGGCGCATTGCAATGACTTATGCGGTCAAAGAGATATTCCTGACCTTACAGGGTGAGGGTGTGCATACGGGCCGCCGCGCAGTGTTCCTGCGCTTTGCTGGGTGCAATTTGTGGAGCGGACGCGAGCAGGATCGCAGCAGCGCGGTCTGCCGCTTTTGCGACACTGATTTCGTCGGCACTGATGGCGAAGGTGGCGGCAAGTTCGCCACGGCTGATGCACTCGCTGATGCCGTTGCTAATATGTGGGGCGCTGTCGCGGGTGGCACTCGCTATGTTGTGATTACTGGCGGCGAACCCTTACTTCAGCTTGATACAGCCCTTATTGAAGCACTCCATATACACGGCTTTGAGATCGGTGTTGAAACTAACGGTACGATAGCCGCCCTTCCCGGTATAGACTGGCTCTGCGTCAGCCCAAAAGCGGGCAGCGAAACAGTGCAGCGCTGCGGCAATGAGTTGAAGCTGGTCTGGCCGCAACCCGGCAGCGACGTTGCCGCTATGTCAGGTTGGGCGTTTGATCATTTCCTGATCCAGCCAATGGATGGCCCCGAACTAGACGCCAACCGCGCGGCATCAATCGCCTTCATCCTCGCCAACCCTAAGTGGCGACTGTCAACCCAAACGCATAAAGTCCTTGGAATCGCCTGACCTTTAGAACGGCAACCAGCGCGATTTCTCGCTGAACTTCATATAGCCAATATTGGCGCCAAGCCGCACACCAACGCCTAGCCGAACTGGTATCAGCGCAATATCGCCGCGCCGCAAATAAGTCGCCGAAAGCCCGCCAACAAAATAGGCGCGCCCCTCAACCTGAGCAAAGCGCTTATAAAGATCTTGGCTGTCGTAAAGATTGTAAACCAGCACAAATACCTTGGCTGCATCGCCGCCAACATCAAAGCCAAGCGACGGCCCAGTCCAATACACCGCGCGCGCGCCTTCAATTTTGTGCGTCAGCGTGCCCGAACCATAGCGAAACCCAACGACAAACGCGCCCGATGCTTCACGCCCAGCGATATAGCCATTGGGCTCGCCCTGATCTTTCAGGATTTTCTCTAACAATTCACCAAGCCCCTTGGCCCCTTTGCCAAATACGCCTTCCGCAGCACCAATCAGATCATCCTTACGAAACGTCCCAGGTTGCGCTGTGGCGGTTGCGGCCGGATTTGCCGAATCTGCAACTGTGTCGCTTGGCGGCGCAGCAACAGCACCTTCAGGCTTGACCAGATCCTGATCAAAATTCTCACCCTTAGGCTGGGTCGGCACGTTCGGTGCTTGCCTCGCTGCGGTTTGCTGGGCTTTTGCCTGCGGAGCTGTGCCAAGCGCGCTGTTCGGATCAACTGACTTGACCTGGGCAGATGCGATTGGAGTGATCAGAGTCGTCAGAAGTGCTGCGAAACTGGCAGTCAGCGCCTTTGCGCGCGGAGCAGAGTTGAATAACATGGCGGCCTTCCATAACCTGAGCATAGCTAATCAAAGCTAGAATCCTTGTGGCCAAGCTCTGCAATCAACCTCGCGATGAACCGAGTCGATTTCGCGCCAAATGGCGCTTTCTTGGTGGTTCGCTCCAATCGTACTTAATAAAATCAGCTTATTGATCCTGCCGCGCAGCCTCGCTATAGCTCGCAGGCTGCTTTGAAGTGGAGACGTGGGTGAGTGGCTGAAACCAACAGTTTGCTAAACTGTCGTAGGGGGTAACCCTTACCGCGAGTTCGAATCTCGCCGTCTCCGCCATAAAGTATAAGTCATTGATATTGTTGGGTTTTTGTCGAGTCAGCCGTCGCCTTTGCGCGCGATTTGGGCTATCTGTAATAGCGGGAGAGCGGATACCAGAGCACGTTTGGCGCTCAGATAGCCAGTTTTTCTCTGCGGCCCCTTTGGATGGTACCGTTTTTCTGTGTTGGGCTTGGAATCGCAGGGCCGGCTCAGCGCTGTGCGTTCCAACAGATTGGGATAACGCCGGTCTGGGTGAGGCGCTTGGCGGTGAAGCTGGCGGGTGCGGTGCTAATGACGATGGCTTCGGTGGTAGTTGGATTAAGGAAGCCAAGGCGAAGGATGCGGGTGAGATAGGAGGGCGTGATGCCTTCGGATCCTGCCAGCGCTGATGTACTAAGCGTTGGTTCCGATGTGAGCGGCTGCCACCTGCGGGTCGTGCGCGCGATAGTGCGGATCAGCTTGGCATGCTCAGGAACAATGGCAAGGCTTCTTCCTTCCGGCGCGTATCCAAGCGGCGGGGTGCCGCCCTTACACATGCCTTTGGCCTTTGAGGCAGCAATCTTGTCGCGGATGCGCTCGGCGGTCACTTCGCGTTCGAACTGAGCGAAGGACAGCAGCATGTTGAGCGTCAGTCGCCTCATGCTGGTTGTGTTGTTGAATGACTGGGTGATCGAGACAAACGAGACACCGGCTTTATCGAGCCACCCGACCAGCTGAGCAAAGTCGAGCAGGCTGCGCGTCAGCCGGTCAGGCTTGTAGACGATGATGATATCGATCAGGCCGGTTTCAAAATCGTTTAACAGCGCTTCAACGCAGGGCGTTCGAGTGCCCCGCCTGATTCATCATAGCGCTCGCCATGTTGTTGCCAGCCTTAGCTGGCTTGTAAGAGGACATAGGCGGTATTGGGCATCAAGGCTGTTGAAGTCCTGCTCAAGCCCTTCCTTGCTCGACTTACGCGTGTAGATGGCGCAGCGGATGCGGTTCATGAACAAACCACAGCATCGCAGTGAGCGCTCAACTTTGGCCGCAGCCCGAAGAAGGCGGGGCCTGAACAGCGGGGGTTAGTAATCGCGCGTGCGACTTCGCTAAGAGATCGCCACGCCTTCTCGTTCCACCAGATCCGTCCCTGTTCATCGATGCTCACGACATGGAGCCTTGCCATTCCATTCGGGACAAGCCTTGTGCCGCAACTATCGCATTCTGACTGACGCCCTCAGCCCGTTCGAGCAGAGCGATTACCTGTGCTTGCTTAGTTGAGCGTTTGTGTGCTGGTGTAGCGGCTGGTTCGAGCGATGGGCTGGTTGCCTATTTACAACTCTCAGCGTCGTACGCTTGCGGTTCGGGATTGTTTTAGGGGGCTGAGCGGCTGTTGTCTTTGTCATGGATGGTCTCCTCAAAGCGAGCGACACAGCGCCGTTCGCACCACCCAAAGCCCCAGTGATCAGATCACCCAAGGCCAGCGCCCGCGCCACAACCAGCGCGACTCGCATGCACAGCAATGCTTGCGGTGCGCGGGAAGTCGAATGGTTTTGTAGGTGGCATCTACCAAAGCAAACGGAGGTGGGGTGCGAACACACCTGTCAATGTCGCGGCCCCATCACTCGCTGTACTGCGGAGTGGGAGTAAACAGGCAAAAATGGCAGCGCTCAATTGGAGGGTATTATTTGTAAGTAGCCGTATGTTCATAGTAAGCAAATGGCGTTAGCTGGCCGGATGAAGACTTTCTGCTTCCGGAGGCTTGCTTTGGAAAGCAGACTTCGATCTCTGACCCGGATCGAAAGTTGCACGGCCTTGACTGCATTCCATATGATCGTTCTAGGGTCAGGCCCCGTTCAATTGCTTGCGTGATGCGTTTAGGGTTGATTCAATGGTGGCACGAGGAGGCGCTGTTTGTGGACGATCTGTTTATGCTGAGCGATGCGCAGATGCGCCGGATTGAACCATATTTCCCGCTATCGCACGGTATTCCAAGGGTTGATGACCGGATTATGATCGATGCGACCCACCTCAAGGCACACCGGACGGCGGCAAGCCTTTTAAAAGGGGGCTTGCTGCAATGATTCCTCAGGTCATTTCGCTGCGCTCCCCGATGTATCGGGCGCACCAAAGCCTGCCTTGAGCGAAGTCGAAGGGGCGGCTTGAACGCGAAGCTCCATGCCGTGTGCGACGATGAAGGCTGACTCAATGTCATCTTCTAGGAAATCAGCCATAATGATCTAACGCTCAGCCGACCAAGTGCAACGCCGTGTGACGAGAGTACAACTGCGCGCATCCTTATGCTGATGTTGGCTGATGAATATGATTAACAGCCTTTGAACAGCACGATAACATTGCGCAAATGCTGCATTGGGATTATGCACTGTTATGGGATTTTTTTGAATATAGTAAGCGAGGCGACTCTTAATGACAGCTTTTGAAAAATCCTCATTCGGTGCTGCTCTTGCAGCACTTGGGAGTGTGGAACCTACGCTCACAGCGGATGGGTTTGTGGCGCTGCACGGGGCACTATTTGGTGCGACACACAGGGCAGCAGGCCAAATCCGTGATAGTGCGCTCGCTTGGGACGCGCGTTATTTTGCCCATGCAGCGCTGATTATGCCCTCGCTTGAACAACGCTTTATCGCGCTTGCAGGGGATGATGACTTAAAATCGCTACCGCGCGATAATTTCTTCGATACGTTGGCCAATCATATCAGTGAACTTCATGCGATCTCGCCGTTTCGTTTTGGTAATCGGCGCACCCTCGCGCTCCATGCCGCGCAAATCGCACACGCCGCTGGCTACGGCGTAGAAGCCTGTGGCCCAAGCAAAAGCATTTGGGATGAAGCATTAACGCTCAGCTTTGTTCATAAAGATCATCGGGCGATTTCTTGCTTATTAAAAGGCCTGCCAATCCCAGCTGCGCTCTTTCCTGAAAGCCTAGTCGGGGTTAGTGGCCTACCGGTATTGCCCGAACGTGATGCTTCGCTTGGGCGGCGTTATCAGCGCCCAATCGCGCGCGCCAAGCGTGAGCTTGAGGATTATTTGCCTGAAGCGCGTGATCAGGCGATGGCGGCTGTGGTCAAATTAACAAATGACGCAAGTGCGCCGCGTTCACAGCTTACGCCTGCATCTCAGGAGCTTGGCTTTTTACGCCATCCCAATGGGCCGATCTTTCAAGCAGCACTCCTTGATGCTGCGAATTACGGCATCATCACGCCGGCGCTTCATGACGCACAAAGCGCACTTGAACGGGTGCGTGAGATTGCCGCCGCAATCAGTGTGGGGATCACTCAGCAATTGCCGGGGCAGCTCGAATTTTTGATCCAAACGGTGTACGTCCCCGAATATTATGTTCGTGGATCACCGCATCAGGATCGGCTTGCGACGCTCTTTCTTGCTAATACCACTGAACAAAATCATGCCGACCCGCGCCTTGCAGCCTATCAACGTGCGCTTGATTATATCAGTGCTACGGCCAAACAAAACCGCTCGTTCAGTCCCAAGCGCATCGCCGCCAAGATTGATCATGCGCGCCGAGAAATCGCAGCGCGGATTAGGAGCGGCGAAATAATAGGCGCAGATGTAAGCGCAGATACGAACAAACGGGCGGCCTAAGCGTGGTGAGCAATGGTTTTTGTGCACAGTGTGATTTTAAGTTATACGAAAATATAATATCAGCGTCAAAATCATGCACTTCACAAATCTGCGCAAAGTTGGTGGCTCAGTGATGCTTGTAGTGTAGCCTGCCTTGCTTGAGGTTGGTGTTGTGGTTGAGCAACCGGTGATCAAACCGAATCCAAAATCGCGCTATACGCTTGATTCGCTGTTTGCGGCTTCGGACTATAGTATGTTGCTCTCGGATGAAGAGCGCGAATGGATTGATGCGCCGCTGGTTGGCAAAGAAATCTGGTGAAACGGGGCGATATTTACATGGTCTCGCTTGACCCCACGAAGGGGCGAGAGCAGCAGGGTGACCGTCCCGTTCTAGTGATTTCTCCAACAGCGTTCAACAACGCAACCAGCCTGCCCTTTGTCATTCCGATTGCCAATGACGGCGATTTTGCGCGGCGTATCGGCTTTGGCGTAACGATTTCGGGGATAATCACAACGGGCCTTATCCGCTATGATCAGCCACGCGTGCTTGATATTGCCGATCGCGGCTGGAGCAAAGTTGATATGCTTCCCCAAGCTGCTTGATGAAGCGCTTGCCAAGGTCGCAACATTGTTCACCTGAAAGCAGCGATGAAGTGCAGCGCGAAAGCGACAGGGCGGGGGTGACGCCCTGTCGCTTTCGCTCTCAACTAGTTGCAGGTGCCTCCGCCGCCAGTACCACCACCTCCGGTTAGCCAATTCCAAAAGCCAAGGATTGGAGCATTTGCTTTGTTTGATTTATGCGACATGATATCAACCTTTCAAAATGCGCGCGGGAACATCCTGCTGCGCATGAAAGACTAATCATCGTGCAATGATTGGGTAAATGCGGTTGTAGAGCCAAGCGACAGGGCGGGGGGAAGCCCCGTCGCGTGGGTTTTGGGTTCAGCCGCGTCCACCGCCACCGCCACCGCCGCCCAGCCAATCCCAGAAACCACGGATTGGCTGGCTTGCTTTGTTTGATTTATGCGACATAATAATTACCTTTCATGATGCGCGCAGGAAAATCCTGCCGCACATGAAAGGCTAATCATCGTGAATTTGATTCACAATGATTGGGTAAATGCGGCGTTACCGCAACCCTACCGGATCACATCATTGAACCGCCTGCAAAGTGACAAATTCTGAGAACTCCGCTCGGTCAATTGCAACCGCCCGCCGCGCATCAAATGTGCAGTCTAAATCATCATTGACGCCAACTGATATCCCAATCCGTTGGAACCCATGACCCCCCAAAAAGTCTTGCGTAAACAGCGCATGAAGTTGCCCCGGCATCGGATCAACATCAATTCCCGAATCGGGCGGCACCAGAAAGACGAACAGGCCATCATCGCCTTGATGAACCACGCAACCCGGTGCGATCACGTTAATCCGCGCTACAATCGCGCGTAGCAAGGTTTTTTGTTCATCACGCGGGCGCTGTCCGATAAACTGGCGATAGCGCTCAATCTTGATCGCGACCACAATGCAGTTTTGATAACCTTTCACGAAGCTGAGATGTGACAGATTGGGCAGCCCGGTCAGTTCGTTGGTCGTCATCGCGGTGATGATCTTGCTGCGTGTGAATTCGCGAATACCCAGTATGGCAAGCGCAAGCAAAGCTGGCACCATCTCAACGTGAAAGCGAAGCCGATCTCCAACAAACATTAGCAGCAACAGGGTGACTGTACCGCCAATCAGGATGGCTGCCCGGCGCTTGCGTTGATTGTTCAAAATGCAGGCGATTCCGATGGTCGCACAGACCAAAAGTGGAAGAATGTAGCCAAGCTCGCGAGGGATCCCAGCCTTAACTGTCTCGGCCGCAATGACTAGCGAATAGGCTGCGGGCACCCGTGCACGGCCCATAATTGGATAGTTAATCGCGCCTGTAGTAGATGTGACAGCGATAAAAACCGTCTTACCGCGAATATTTGAATAATCTATATTTCCATTAATAATATCAACAGCAGAAATCGTTGGAATTGATTTGTAGTCTATAGCGTAATTTGGCTTAACAGATATATGATAAGGTGTACCATTAGATAAAATGTCAGCTTGCGATGGGTATCTTGTGATACCGAGAATCTTTGCATAATTTATCTCTCGGATATATCCAAACATATCATATCGAAAATAGAGAGACGCTAGCTGAGTTTTTTCGCGAAACATGAATGCAGGAAGGATCTCTTTTGGCCATCTATGATCTTCTAGGGTCTCATATGATGTGCTCAGCCATACCTTGCCTTTCGCCCGTTCAAAGGCTGCCGCCAACATACTATCATTGAAATCATCCGATTTGTTGGCAAAGGTTTGTTCAAAACTTATGGTTTTCGCGCCCATTAATCGCAATTTATCGACTAGCGACGCATCGTAACGACGAGGCCAAGGAAAGCTGCCGAACGACCGCTCACTTTTGTCATCTTTGGCAATTATCACAATGTCGCCGCTCGCAGGCATTTGCCATGCTTTATTGCGTGCCATTTGTAATCCAACTTCAGCAGGCATCCCAAAATCAGCAACCCCAACCAGCAATGCAATCAGCAGCGTAACGACCAGACCAACCGCCCCTCTGCGCCTTACTGTAAAATAGGCATTAGCAAGAGCAGACGTCTTATCTCCGCTTTGCCCGCCGCGCCATTGCTGCACTTTCAGCACGACTCGAGCAATTAGCCCGCTCAGTGACCAGCGCGGCGGCGCAGCGCTAAATGGCTCACGCCGGAATAGGAACTTGTCAGGTTCCCCAGTTTTGATGATCGCCTCAACCAGCCCTTCACACGCATCCTCATCAATACGGCGGCGCAACTGACCATTCATCCGCGCGACCGCCTGTTCGGCCATCATCCGCGCGCGCACATCCCCTGTATCATTATCATTCATCACTGCGGTCTTCTCGTTTTTTGCGACGATACCGATTTTATGCGGTACTTAGTAACAAGATATGACTCATATTGGTTTACAGAAACTATTTTGTCCAGAATGAAAATCTATGCAGAATCTTGCATAGATTTTGTTGATATCATCGTTTGCCTCTGTTGCGGCCAAGTCCAGTTTTATATGCAATGGCACTTCGCGCGGCGGTATAATTAGGCGCAACCATTGGATAATCGGCGGGCAAATTCCATTTGGCGCGATAGTCGCCTGGTGTCAGTCCATAGAATTTCATCAAATGTCGCTTGAGCGTTTTGAACCTTTTGCCGTCTTCAAGGCAGATGATGTAATCGGGTTTTACCGAAGCACCGATCTCAACAGCGGGTTCTTGCTTGGCGTTTTTGTGTGAGTTTTGCACACCAAGCACTGCCAGTGCGGCGTGTGTTTTGGTGATAAGCTGCGCTATATCCGATACGGCGACATTATTATTGCCGACATGCGCCGCCACAATCTCAGCAGTGAGTAGCAAGGTTGATTTGGTTTCGTCCATCATTTTTCTATCCCGATTTGATTCTGCACCGCAAATAGCGGCGCTCGTCATTAATATATAGAAATATACACGTTAATAGCCAAACAAACTCTCATAAAAATAATCTGTGCAAATAGTACATAGTATTTTTTTATATGTTCGATTGACCAATTTCCACCACTTCTGATCAAATTTATTAAATCTCAATATAATGAGGATTACGCAAGCCCCATGAATTCAAGCTGAGCAGGAATCTGTCCAAGTTGTAAACAGTTTGGGTCAGTATTATGAAGCGGATGAAATAAGACACGGCGATTGCGCTTGTATTTAGGGGTGCCGCCGCAACGCAGAGCTGAACGGGTGCAGGGGGTCAGTGTGTGCTTGTTTCAAACGCGTCGCCGCTTATTGCGGCCGATACGAACACGCACCCAAAGCGGCACCCGCTCTGATTTGCGCGGCGCGCTTGAAGTGTTTGGCGCGCGCGCTTCGCTGATTATTGCCAACCCGTCAGGGATTACCTGCGATGGCTGCGGCTCTGTCAACGTATCGCGCGTGGCGCTTTTGACCGGTAAAATCACCTTGAGCCATGAAGGCGTGACGGCGCTTACCAACCCGAAGGTAGAACCCATTCAACTCGACATCGCGCGCCTTATATTGGGAGTGGCGTTGAATTGGGTCGCTATGGAGAACCGCAATTCCAACATTGGTAATCAGGGGATCAAAAGTTCGAATCTTGTAGCCGGCACTATGATGTGTTGACAACGAGGTTTCCCAACTCGGATAAGTTTCTGATTCGCGTTAGCTTTTGATGAGGCTGCTTTGATCCGGGGTTTGATGAGCGACGAGGAATGGGCTTGTCTTGCGCCATATGTGATAGAGCGCGGGGCGCGAAGCGGGCGGCGTCTGAGGGATCATTGCCTTGTTCAGGATGGGATATTCTGGATTGCGCGGACGGGCGTTGCACGGCACGACCTGCATGAGCATTTTGGCAAATGATCATCGGTTTACCATCAGTTCTGGCGCTGGACGCTGTCGGGGTTGTGGGAACTTCTACTCGAAGCCT
>JANOXQ010000154.1:0-4746 GCA_031418495.1 Sphingomonadales bacterium | reverse complement strand
GGGGTAAAAACCAAACACCCCCCCGCCCCGTTTTATCGGTGGCGCCGTTTTTTTTTTTGGGCGTTTGTGGGGGCCCGCGGGCCCAACCCCGCCCTGGGGGCCCCCCGGGCCCACGACACAAACGGACTCAATTAGATATTCTTGTTGAGCCAGTCCTTCACAACAGGACCAATATCGGCCCGGTCAAGTGCGAGCGCTATGTTGGCGGTGATAAAGCCAGCCTTGTCTCCGCAGTCGAAACGGCGGCCCTCAAAGCGGAAGCCGTGGAAGGGCTGGGTTCCGATCATCTGCGCCATTGCGTCGGTCAACTGGATTTCATTGCCAGCGCCGCGCGCTTGATTTTCAAGCACGCGCATCACTTCAGGTTGTAGAATATAGCGGCCGGGGATCATCAGGTTTGACGGCGCAGTGCCGGGCGCGGGTTTTTCAATCAGGCCAAGCACCTCAGTCAGTTTGCCGTTCACTGCACCGGGCGAGATAATCCCATATTTGCGCGTTTCTTCGGGCGCGACTTCAAGCGCGCAGACAATGTTGCCGCCAATCTCATTGTAGGCCTCAACCATCTGCTTCATGCAGCCTGGGCTGCCAACCATTAATTCATCGGGCAGGAAAATTGCGAATGGCTCATCGCCAACAATATGGCGCGCACACCAGATGGCGTGGCCAAGCCCGATGGGTTCTTGCTGGCGCACGTAGATGACTTCACCGGGACGGAAGCGCGTGCCCTCAATCGCATCAAGTGCTTTGCCGCGTTCGCTCATTGTGGTTTCGAGTTCGTAGCTGATATCAAAATGATCTTCTAGCGCGGATTTGCCACGGCCCGTCACAAAAATCATTTGCTCAATGCCCGCCTCACGCGCCTCATCAACCGCATATTGGATCAACGGCTTATCAACAACGGTCAGCATTTCCTTGGGCATTGCCTTGGTTGCGGGCAAAAAACGGGTGCCAAGGCCACCAACGGGAAATACAGCTTTACGGAGTTTTTTCATGGAGGCGTTTCCTAATTTGGAATCACTATAATCACCACTCTTGAATTTTTCGTTTTTTCTGATAAATAAAGATTCGCGGGCCGGGCCCCTCTGGCGTTTTCAGGAAACTGAAACGTGATGTCGGACCGCATCGGAGAAGTCTCCGGTGCTTTTGGCCCTGTAGCGTACGCGCAACCGCACCGAACCCTCTCCGATCCAGTAACACCGAAACATGGAGTGGCATTATGTCCGTTATTTCTTATCGTCTTCTCACCGTTCATCGTCGGCTTGATGATGAAATCCGTGCGCAACTGTCGCGACGTTGGCCCGACCTTGCCAAGATTCAGCGGCTCAAAAAGCTGAAGCTCGCGGTCAAGGATCGGCTGCACCGCCTTGCGACGGGCCGTCCTTCGCTTCGGACGGTCTAAAACCGAATAGAGCGTGATCGTTAGGCAAGTCTATTCTTGCCAATCCTGATCATGTTCTGGCTGGCGGCGGCATACCCCCTCTTTGTCGCCGCCAGCCCTATTTCGATTTATAAGGGAAAACAGGGATTATCATGGAATTTTTATTAAGTGACTGGCTGGGCACCCCGGTCTGGTTTTGGATGAGTTTTATCGGCATCGTGATTGCGCTCACCGCGTTTGACCTTGGCATATTGCACAAGGAAGACCGTGAGATGGGCATTTCGGAAAGCCTTAAACTCTCGGTCTTTTATATCTCAATTGCGATGCTCTTTGGCCTCTGGGTTTGGTTCCAGAAGGGCGCGGATATGGGCATGAAATATTACACTGGCTTCTTCATCGAAAAGGCGCTGTCGATTGATAACGTCTTCGTCATCAGCCTGATCTTCACCTATTTCGCAATTCCGCGCATGTATCAGTACCGCGCGCTCCTTTGGGGCATCATCGCGGTGATTATCTTACGCGGACTGATGATTGCAGCGGGGGCGGCCATCGTCCAGCAATGGTATTGGGTGCTCTATATCTTCGCGGCCTTCCTGATCGCAACGGGTGTCAAGATGCTCTTTACCGGCGATCAAGAAATGGATGTAGCCAAGAACCCGGCAGTTAAATTCATCTCAAAGCACATGCGCGTCACCAAAGATCTGCATAACGAGCGCTTCTTTGTGCAAGTGCCCGATGAAAAAACGGGCAAGATGGTGCGCGCGGCGACTCCTTTATTCCTTGCGCTCGTCGTCGTCAATCTGGCTGACCTAGTGTTTGCGGTGGATTCTGTGCCTGCGATTTTCGCGATCACGACTGATACGTTTATCGTCTACACATCGAACATCATGGCGATCCTTGGTCTGCGTGCGCTCTATTTTGCGCTCGCGGCGATGGTGCACCGTTTCCACTATCTCAAATATGCGCTGGCGCTTGTGCTGGTGTTTATTGGGTCGAAGATTTTCGTGTCCGATTTTCTAATGGGCGGGGACAAATTCCCGCCGGTGATGAGCTTGGTCGTCACCTTCGCGCTTATCCTTGGTGGCATTGGCTGGTCGCTCTGGAAAACAAGGGGGGATAAGACAACGCTCGTGACTTGAATGGGATATCTGCGGCGGGTGCAGATGATTTGCACCCGCCGCTGCTTTGTTTCACTATGCGCTTTCAACCAAGGGAGAGACTATGGGACAGGCAATCAGGAGCGATGTTTTGGCGGGTAAGGTCGCCTTTGTCGCGGGCGGATCGACGGGCATAAATTTTGAAATCGCGCGGCAGTTCGCGGTGCACGGCGCAAAGGTCGCAATCCTGAGCCGCAAGGTTGACCGGGTTGAAGCTGCCGCAAAGACGCTGACCGATGAGGGCCATCACGTGATTGGTGTGCCCGGCGATGTGCGCGATTATGCGCGGCTACAGGAAGCGTTTGCGCAGACCGTCGCGGCTTATGGCAAGATTGATATCGTGCTTTCGGGGGCCGCTGGAAACTTCTTGGCACCAGCGCTTGGGATGAGCGCCAATGCGTTCAAGACGGTGGTGGATATTGATTTGCTCGGCACCTTCAACGTTTTCCGCGCGAGTTTTGAACATTTGAACAAGCCCGGTGCGTCGCTGATCACGATCACGGCGGGGCAGGCGGTGAAGCCGATGATGTTCCAAATCCATGCCTGCGCGGCCAAGGCTGGCGTCAACATGGTCACCAAATGTCTGGCGATGGAGTGGGGGCCAGCGGGCGTCCGCGTCAACGCGATTTCGCCGGGGCCGATTGCCGACACCGAAGGGATGCTGCGGCTCGCGCCAAATGATCAGGCAGAGGCGACGATAAAGGGCCGCATCGCGCTGCGCGATTATGGCACCAAGGGCGATATTGCCGAGGCAGCGCTGTTCCTCGCGAGCGACAGTGCGCGCTACATTACCGGCGCGATCCTCAATGTTGACGGCGGATCAGAGCTTGGCGATGCCCAGCCCGACGCGATTCCGGCGGAGTATAAGTGATGAGCGCACTTGATAAATGGCACGGCTATATGGAGCATCCAAGTGCTGAAGGCCTTGCCGCGATGCTTGCAGAGGACGTCGTGTTCGAATCGCCGGTTGTCCACACGCCACAAGTGGGCAAGGACATCACGTTCAAATATCTCTGGAGCGCCGCCAAAGTGCTCGGCGGCGACGGCTTTGTCTATTTGAACGAATGGCACGGCGAACGATCCGCCATTCTTGAATTTGAGCAGACCATCGAGGGGATTAAGGTCAACGGCATCGATATGATCTGGTGGAATGAGGATGATCTCATCACCCGTTTCAAAGTGATGGTGCGGCCCTTAAAGGCGGTCAACATGCTCCATGCGATGATGGGCGCGCAGTTGGTAAAGGGGTAGGCTTCCCTACCCCTTTTAATTTTACCGCCCGCCAGTCCGCTGAACCGCGCCCTTGTGCGCGCCGACGCCGCCGGGTTTGCGTTGGGGGCGGAAGGGACGGCGTGGCCGATCTTCGCGCGCTGCGCCTGCAGGAGCGGGACGACGGCTATCACCGCGCCGTGGATCGCGGTCACGGTCGCCCGAACCTGCCGCAGGCTTGGGCAGTTTTGCGCGCTGCGCATCAAAATCGGCGGGCAGCGGCACCGGATCAAGGCGAACGCCCGTCAGTTTCTCAATCTGCTTGAGCCAGCCTTTTTCTTCGCCGCAAACATAGCTGATCGCGATGCCATCAGCGCCAGCACGCGCGGTACGGCCAATGCGATGGACATATTGTTCAGGTACATTGGGCATATCGAAATTATAAACATGACTGACACCCGAAACGTCAATCCCGCGCGCGGCAATGTCAGTCGCGACGAGGATCTTGATGTCACCCTTGCGGAATGCTTGCAGTGCCTGTGTGCGCTGTGGCTGTGATTTGTTGCCGTGGATCGCAGCACAACCGATGTTGGCAGCATGGAGATGCTTCACAATCCGGTCTGCCCCGTGTTTAGTGCGCGAGAAAATCAGCGCGCGTTCAATCGGTTCAGCGGCGAGCGAGATGGTGAGCAGTGCCTGCTTCTCAATCTGGTTCACAAACGTCACATATTGCTTGACGCGCTCGGCGGTCGAAGCGACCGGCGTCACCGCAACCTTGACGGGATCATTCAAGAAGCGCGCGCCAAGTTCGGCAATCGCTTTTGGCATGGTGGCCGAGAAAAACAGCGACTGGCGTTCTTTGGGGAGCATCTTGTCAATGCGCTTGAGCGGCTCAATAAAGCCTAAGTCAAGCATTTGATCGGCCTCATCAAGCACGAAAATCTCAACGTTCTTAAGCGTTACTGCGCGCTGTTCAATCAAATCCATCAGGCGGCCCGGCGT
>JANOXQ010000153.1:0-11948 GCA_031418495.1 Sphingomonadales bacterium | reverse complement strand
CAAATGCCTTGAGCCGCGCATCATCTCCCGCATCAAAATGCCGCGCCATCTCAACCGGAAAGGTCTTTGCAAGTGCTGGATGGGCAGTGCCGCAGTGATAGCATTCACGCGCATTTTCCATCACCAGTTTCCAATTGGCATTTTCGATGAGGACGCTCTGATGTGCGAGCTTTGCATCCTTGAAGTGGTGCGGCGCTGTATATAATGCCAGCTTGTCGCCAAATTCATCAAACGGTGGAGCAGTGTCGGACAGGCATATAAACAATGCGCCACCCACATTCTGAAGCGCGATTGGCTTCAGGCCGTGATCAGCTTTGACAAAATCATCAGGCATCCGGTTTGCGGCAAACAACGATCCATCAAGATCATAAGTCCAGCGGTGATAGGGGCAGACAAGCTTGGGCGTCGTGCCGCTGCCCACTTCGCAAATCATCGAACCACGGTGGCGGCAGCTATTGTGAAAAGCGCGGATTTCGCTGCTTTTGTCGCGCGTAATGATCACAGGCGATTTGCCAATCATCATTGAAAGATAGCTGCCGATTTTGGGCAATTCGCAATCCATCCCGACCATCAGCCAGCTTTGGCCATAGATCGCCGCCATATCGAAATCGAACGCCTCCTGAGAGGTGTAAAATGGCTGCGGCAATGTATGATCAGCGCGACGCTGTTTAAGCCATTTATCAATCGGCTGCATATACACGATCAGACCCCCCCGCTTTGCGTTGCTAAGCAATAGAACTTTCGTAGCCCGGTTCGATAATCCTATTTTCGCATAGCCCTATGTCAAAATGTCGGGCAGTTATGGCACTATGCAATTCCCCTATTTTTTTGAAAGGCTTTAGTTATCTCAAGCAAAAGCCCGATCAATCGCCGATGGCTTCCTCTGAATGCGCTGCGCGCGTTTGAGGCGGTCGGTCGGTATCTGAGTTTCACAGGTGGTGCTTCGGCGTTATCAGTGTCTCAAAGCGCGATGAGCCGTCACGTTAGCGGGCTTGAAGAATTGCTCGGCAAGCGGCTGTTTGATCGCGATGGATCAAAGCTAGAGCTCACCGCATCTGGCCAAGAATTGCTCCCAGTCATTAGCAAATGTCTCGATCGGCTTGAGCAGACGATGAATGCGATCCGTGAGGATGATATTGCTAGCCGTGCGCTGAGACTCCACGTGCCGCCTTCGTTGTTGCAACAGTTGTTCCTTCCAATGCTGCGGGATTTTCGGGCTGAGCACCCCGATATTCGGATTGATGTTTCAAGTGCGCATGTTACCGGGCTGCCGCCGACTGACTTTGACATGGCAATTGTCTATGATCGACCGACCGTTGATGACCGGATTACCGACTTGCTTTTTGTTGTGCGCGTTGCACCGCTTTGTGCGCCCGCCACTGTCCTTGCCAATCAAGGCAAGACGCTTGATGAATTCCTTGCGACCGCTGAATTGCTTCATCTCAAACTTGATCAAGAACCGCGTGAGCTTTTATGGGTTTCATATTTTCGGCAGCAGGGGCTCGATATCACAAAAACCGCTGGCTTGGCGTTTGATACAGCGATTGCTGCAGCGCAGTATGCAATGACTGGCAGTGGTGTGATCCTAGGTGACATTGATATGTTCGCAACTGAAGTTGCGCAGGGGCGGCTTATGATGCCTTACGATGCCATCATAGAAGATGGTTACGCCTATTATTTGAAGCTGCACGCTGATGATCTTGCCGACCCCGCCATTTCCGTTTTCCGAAGCTGGTTGATCAATCGTTTTGCGGCGATGCGACAAGAGCCGCATCCACTAGCACCCCATCGGGACGTGCCAAACTGATAAGCGCAAGGTTGTGGTTTGCAGCCGTTGTTATCGCTAGATCAGTTGCTGCCGAAATTGTCACCAGCACCGGGCAATTTGCCAGAATCGTCTTCTGCACCAATTCAAAGCTGCACCGCGCAGTCAGCACGATAAAACCGCTGGATGCAACGATATCCCTGACCGCAAGCGCGCCAAGCAGCTTGTCGAGTGCATTGTGGCGGCCGACATCTTCACGCACCATCAGAATTTTGCCATCGGGCGAACAAAATGCAGCGGCATGTGATGCGCCTGTTGCGACACTGAGTGGTTGATGCGCACGCAAAGTGTTGAGCGCTGAAAATATTGCAGATTTTTGCAATTTTATTGCCGCAGTGACATGAGGCAAAGCGCGCATGACCTCGTCAAGATTGTCCATGCCGCACAGGCCGCAACTGCTTTCTGAAACGCGTTGACGCGCCCGGTCTATCACCTTTTGGACTTTGCCTGGCGGCAGTTGAATGCGCAAAACCCAACCTTGCGGGGTTGATTCTCTGTCGATGGAAAGAATTTGCTGCGGCGCATTTATTAGCCCTTCGGAAAGGCTGAAACCTATCGCGAAATCGTCCAAATCAATCGGCGTTGCCATCATCACCGCGTAACCAATGCCGTTATACTCAATAGCGATTGGCGTTTCGGCGACGATGGCGCGCTCGGCCTCACCATTGGCTTCATCTCCCGGTTTCCAAACCGAAAAACGAAAACGGGCTGAGCCCGCCTCAGGCTGCGCCATGTTGCTTTACAAGTTGCCCAATTGCGGCGGCTGCAATTTGCGAAAGCCCTGCGTCGCCATGTTCTAGGATAAGCTTCTTCATCCGGGGATCCCAGAATAATTGGATGTGGTGTGCAGTCGCGTGAACGGGGTCATTCTCAGTCGCAAGATTGGCCGCTATTTGGTTGGCCATATAAACAAGGCGTTCGACGGTGTTCACTCAGCAGTCACCTCTGCTGTGATCCGGCGTGATCGTTCTGACAGGGCTTCATATTCTTCCTGCCAATCCGTCGGGCCATTGCTCGCGCTGATCTGGACGGCGGTGACCTTATATTCCGGACAGTTAGTCGCCCAGTCGCTATAGTCGGTGGTGACGACATTGGCCTGCGTCACGGCATGGTGGAACGTGGTGTAAACAACGCCGGGCGCAACGCGGTCAGTGACCGTCGCGCGCAATGTGGTTTCGCCCGCGCGGCTAGCGAGTTTGATCCAGTCGCCAGATTTTACCCCGCGATCCTCGGCATCAATAGGGTGGATTTCGAGGAGATCTTCCTTGTGCCAAGCCACATTCTCTGTTCGTCTAGTTTGCGCGCCGACATTATAATGCGATAATATGCGCCCAGTGGTGAGAAGCAGCGGGAAACGCGGCCCGGTCTTTTCATCGGTGGGCACATAGTCGGTTACGACGAATTTGCCTTTGCCGCGCACAAATCCGTCTACGTGCATAATCGGTGAACCATCGGGCGCGGCGTCGTTCACCGGCCATTGCAGCGAGCCTGCTTCGTCGAGCCGCTGGAATGAGACGCCAGCAAAGCTCGGGGTCAGCCGCGCGACCTCGTCCATAATTTCGCTTGGATGGATATAGTTCCAATCGAGCCCCATCGCCTGTGCCAGCCGCTGCGTGACTTCCCAATCTTCAAGGCCATTCATCGGCGACATCACTTTGCGCACTGGCTGGATCCGGCGCTCGGCGTTGGTAAACGTCCCGTTCTTTTCAAGAAAGGTCGATCCGGGAAGGAAGATATGCGCGTAATGCGCGGTTTCGTTGAGGAAAAGGTCGTGGACAATCACGCATTCCATCGCTGCCAGACCTGCCGATACATGTTTGGTATTGGGATCGGAATGAAGAATATCCTCACCCTGCACATAAAGTGCCTTGAACACACCATCGACCGCAGCATCAAGCATATTGGGAATGCGTAGGCCTGGTTCAGGATCGAGCGCCACGCCCCAATCGGACTCGAACAAGCGCCGCGCATCGTCGTCGCTGATATGGCGATAGCCGGAAAGTTCGTGCGGGAAGCTGCCCATATCGCACGCGCCTTGCACGTTATTCTGCCCCCGCAACGGGTTCACGCCGACGCCGCGTCGTCCGATATTGCCTGTTGCCATTGCAAGGTTGGCGATGGCCATGACGGTTGATGAGCCTTGGCTATGTTCGGTTACGCCAAGGCCATAATAGATCGCACCATTTTTCTCGCCTGCAAATAAACGCGCCGCGCCGCGCAACTCCGCTGCATCGACCATCGTTACCGGTGCCAGCGTTTCCGGGCTATTGCGCGCTTGCGAAACAAACGCCGCCCAATCCTGATATTCATCCCAGTCGCAGCGTTCCTTGATGAACGCTTCGTCAGCCAACCCCTCAGTCACAATGACATGCGCCATCGCGGTGAGAACTGCCACATTGGTTCCTGGGCGTAGTGGCAGATGGTAATCGGCCTCGATATGCGGCGTACGGACAATGTCTATGCGGCGCGGGTCGATGACGATCAGCTTGGCACCTGCGCGCAGCCGCCTCTTCATCCGGCTGGCAAAGACGGGATGACCATCGGTCGGGTTCGCTCCGATGATCAGGATGACGTCGCAATCCTCTACCGAGTCAAAGTCTTGCGTTCCCGCACTCGTGCCAAATGTTGTTTTGAGGCCATAACCGGTCGGCGAATGGCAAACGCGGGCGCAGGTATCGACATTGTTGTTGCCAAAGCCTGCGCGCACCAGCTTTTGCACGAGAAACGTCTCTTCGTTGGTGCAGCGGCTGGAGGTGATACCTCCTAGCGCTTGTTTGCCGTAAGTACCTGCAATGCGTTTCAGTTCCGACGCGGTATAGGCAAAGGCCTCGTCCCATTCCACTTCGCGCCATGGGTCGCTGATGTTTTTACGGATCATCGGTTTCAAGATACGATCCTGATGCTGGGCGTAGCCCCAGGCAAAACGACCCTTGACGCAGCTATGGCCGCGATTGGCTTTACCCGTTTTTTCAGGAACCATCCGCACGACCTGTTCGCCGCGCATTTCGGCGCGGAAGGTGCAGCCAACTCCGCAATAGGCGCAGGTGGTCACTACACTGCGTTCCGGCGTACCGATTTCGACGACCTTCTTTTCGATCAAAGTGGCGGTCGGGCAGGCCTGCACACATGCGCCGCACGACACGCATTCGGACCCGAGGAAATTATCGCTCCCCAGACCAGCGGAGATTTTGGAATCGAAACCGCGCCCTTCCATCGTCAATGCCAGCGTGCCTTGCACTTCGTCACATGCGCGAATGCACCGTGAGCAAGCAATGCATTTGCTGGGATCAAAATCGAAATAGGGATTGGAGTGGTCTTTTTCCTGCCCTAGGTGTGTCGCTTCGACCTCATAACGCACGTCACGCAAGCCGACTGCACCCGCTTGATCCTGCAATTCGCAATCGCCATTCGCGCCGCAGGTTAGGCAATCGAGCGGGTGATCGGAGATGTAGAGTTCCATCACGCCCTTGCGCAATTTCGCAAGCTGCAGCGTCTGGGTGCGTACAACCATGCCCGCCTCAACCGGCGTCGTGCAACTGGCGGGCGTCCCGCGCCGTCCGTCGATCTCGATCAGACAAAGCCTGCAAGAACCAAAACTCTTCAGGCTGTCAGTCGCGCATAATTTGGGGATCGACGTACCCTGTTCAGCCGCTGCGCGCATCACGCTTGAACCCGCTGGCACCGTCACCTCGCGACCGTCGATAGTCAACGTCACCGCTTCCGGCGAACGGCTGGCGGGCGTCCCAAAATCCTTTTGCGGCTGATAGGTCATGCGGTCTTCCTTACCACAAAATCTTCGCGAAAGTGAGTGATTGCACTCATCACCGGGTAAGGCGTGAAACCGCCGAGCGCGCAGAGGGAGCCATATTTCATCGTTTCGGACAGATCGGCAATCAGATCGAGATTCTTCTCGACATCTTTGCCCGCAATAATCTGGTCGATTGTTTCAACACCGCGTATGCTGCCTAGGCGGCAGGGCGTACATTTCCCGCAGCTTTCGATGGCGCAGAATTCCATCGCAAAGCGCGCCATTTGCGCCATGTCGACCGTGTTGTCGAACACTGTAATCCCGGCATGGCCGATCAAAGCATCGGCGGCGGCAAAGGCTTCATAATCGAACGGCAGATCGAACTGCGACGGCGGAATATAAGCGCCCAATGGCCCGCCAACCTGCACACAGCGCACCGGACGACCGCTCGCGGTGCCGCCGCCGATGTCGAGCACCAGATCCCCAAGCGTAATGCCGAAAGCGACTTCAAACAGGCCGCCATGTTTGACATTGCCCGCGAGTTGGACGGGCATTGTCCCTTTTGACCGGCCCATGCCAAAGGCGGCATAGGCCTCTCCACCATGGGTCATAATCCAAGGAACAGCCGCCAACGTCAGGACATTATTGACAACCGTCGGCTTGCCGAAAAGCCCCTCTAGTGCAGGCAAGGGCGGCTTGGCACGAACCTCGCCGCGCTTGCCTTCTAAGCTATTGAGCAAGGAAGTCTCCTCCCCGCAGACATAGGCGCCAGCGCCAACGCGCACTTCGACTTCGAAGGGCGTGATCAGATGTGCACAGGCTTTAATGGCCCTCTCCATCTTGGCAATGGCATGTGGATATTCAGAGCGGATATAGATGTAGCCCTTGGTCGCGCCGACCGCGAGGCCAGCGATTGCCATGCCTTCGATCAACATAAAGGGATCACCCTCCATCACCATCCGGTCGGCAAAGGTCGCGCTGTCGCCCTCATCTGCGTTGCAGACGATATATTTCCGGTCCGCCGTCGCGCCTGCCACCGTCTTCCATTTGATGCCTGCGGGAAAGCCTGCACCGCCCCGCCCGCGTAGTCCCGAGGCAAGCACGGTTTCGATCACTGCTTCCGCCCCAATCTTCCGCGCTTTGGCAAGGCCGCGCCAGCCTTCGGTCGCATAATAATCGTCAAGCGAGGTCGGGCGCGTCTTGCCCGCGCGGGCGAAGGTCAGGCGGGTTTGTTTGGCGATAAAGGGGTGGTCTTCGATCCGGCCAATCGATTGCGCGGTGCCAACCATGATCGCTGCAACCTGATCCGGCGAAACCGGGCCATAGCCGGTGCCGTCGACATCAACCAGCGGTTCCAGCCAGTGCATTCCCCAGCTCGACACGCGCTCAACCTCGGCACCTGCAGCAACAAATGCCGCAGCCACAGCGTCAGCGCCGCATGCCAGCGCTACTGCATCGTCGGATATCCGGACGATCATGATATCGCCACCAGTTCAGCGAGCCGTTCTGCTGTCAGATGCGCATAAACTTCGCCGCCAATCATTGCGGCGGGGCCAACTGCGCATAGCCCTAGGCAGTAAACCGTTTCGATTTTCACCCGCAATCCGGCAGCAATCTCTGCATCGGCGACTAGCGCCTCCACCCCGCGCGCCTTGCAAGCCTCGGCGCGGCATAATTTGATGACCGGGCGGATGTCGGCTTCTTTGCGGAAATCATGATAGAAACTAACCACGCCATATACTTCGGCGCGGGTAAGATTAAGAATGTTGGCGATTTCGCGGATCGCTTCTTCGCTGACATGACCCAATGCTTTTTGGACATCGTGGAGGATCGGGAGGAGTGGTCCCTCCCGTCCGTAATGCACCGCCACGATGTCGCCAATTATTGTCACCTCAATAAACCACCACAGACCGGATCGACTCACCAGAATGCATGAGGTTAAAGCCTTTGTTGATCTCCTCAAGGCTGAGAACATGCGTGATCATCGGATCGATCTGGATT
Source organism: Sphingomonadales bacterium (assembly GCA_031418495.1). Taxonomy (GTDB): domain Bacteria; phylum Pseudomonadota; class Alphaproteobacteria; order Sphingomonadales; family Sphingomonadaceae; genus Aquisediminimonas. The sequence continues at coordinate 4,374 of JANOXQ010000153.1, read as the reverse complement.
TTGCCGTCCATATACATGTCGACGATCTTCGGTACATCAGTGCGGCCCTTTGCACCACCGAACGCGGTGCCGCGCCAGTTGCGGCCCGTGACCAGTTGAAACGGGCGCGTGGCGATTTCCTTGCCCGCTTCGGCAACGCCAATGATTATGCTGGTGCCCCAGCCACGGTGGCAGCATTCGAGCGCGGTGCGCATCACTTCGGTATTCCCCGTGCAATCGAAGCTATAGTCTGCACCACCATCGGTTAGCGCGGCAATTTTTGCGACAATTTCGTCGCGGCTCATACCCTTGGTATTCAGAAAGCTGGTCATGCCGAACTTGCGGCCCCATTCCTCACGATCCGGATTAATATCGACACCGATAATATGGCTAGCGCCCGCCATCTTCGCACCCTGAATGACGTTGAGGCCAATGCCGCCAAGGCCAAAGACAACGACATTGTCACCCGGCTGGACGTTGGCTGTGTTGGTGACAGCGCCCACGCCCGTCGTCACACCGCAGCCAATGTAACAGCTCGATTGAAAAGGCGCGTCCTCCCGGATTTTGGCAACCGCAATTTCAGGAAGCACCGTGAAGTTCGAAAAGGTTGAACAGCCCATATAGTGGTAGATTGGTTGCCCATTGTAGCTGAACCGTGTCGTACCATCGGGCATGAGTCCTTTGCCCTGGGTAGCGCGGATCGCGGTGCAGAGGTTGGATTTGCCTGACAAGCAGGTTTTACACTTTCCGCATTCAGGCGTGTAAAGCGGGATCACATGATCGCCGGGATTTACGCTAGTCACACCAGCGCCGATGTCGCGGACAATGCCAGCGCCCTCATGGCCCAGCACGCTCGGGAAAATCCCTTCACTGTCGAACCCATCAAGCGTGTAAGCGTCGGTATGGCAAATGCCGGTCGCCATGATTTCGACCAGAACCTCACCCGCCTGTGGGCCCTCCAGATCGAGCTCGACAATCTCCAAAGGCTTTTTCGCTTCAAAAGCTACAGCGGCACGGGTTTTCATTGGTGAGTTCTCCTAGTCAGTATTCTGAATTATTGACGGCAATGGTGCCGTCGAACGTTTTTCGAGACATGTAACGCATATCATGGCGTGCACGAGTGACAAATGGACTGCCCTATTTGAATACGACGGTGCGATTGCCGCTCAACAATACGCGGTATTCGATGTGGAGCTTGACCGCGCGGGCAAGCACGCGGCTTTCGGTATCCTGACCCTGCGCAATCAAATCCTCGACGGTATCGGTATGATCCACAATCGATACATCCTGCGTAATGATTGGCCCTTCATCAAGATCAGGGGTCACATAATGGGCAGTCGCACCCACCATTTTGACGCCGCGCTCATAAGCGCGATGATAGGGCTTTGCGCCCTTAAATCCTGGCAAAAAACTGTGATGGATATTGATCACGCGACCGTCGAGCTTGCGGCACAACTCATCGGATAAGACCTGCATATAGCGTGCAAGAATGATCAGATCGACCTGTTGCTCCTCCACCATCGCCAAGAGTTTGGTCTCTTGATCCAATTTCGTTTCTGGCGTGATCGGAAGATAGTGGAAAGGAATTGCTTCATGATCCGCGCGCCTTTGCCATTTCATATGGTTCGACACTATACTGGTCACATCCATCGGCAGATGCGCAGTCGATGTGCGATAGAGCAAGTCATTCAGACAATGGCCGCCTTGGCTCACCATGATCATTGCCCGCAACTTGCGATTAAGATCGTGAATGTGCCAATCCAACCGGAATGCGGTGGCGACCGGCATGAAGGCTTGCGTGAAGCTATCCGGGGTTATGCTTCCCTGCCCTGCAATCGCGACGCGCATGAAGAAGCGTCCAGTCACAATATCACTATATTGCGCGCTTTCAACGATATTGCAGTCCTGACTGGCGATGGAATTGGCCACCGCCGCAACAATGCCCTTGCGATCATCGCATGAAATCAAAAGGACAAAATCCGCCCGCTTTTGCATAATCTCTCTCCGATTTGTCCGGATTGTGCGTCCGCTTAGCCTGAGCGGGACATACGGTCCATCGGACGCGCTCTACATGAGAGGTTATAATTGAAATATACAGATGTAATAATTGGTTCGGAAATTAATTTTACCAATGGGGAAAATTTGGTCAATTGCCCGCAGACGCTTAACCATCCAGCCTTCAAACCGCAGATTATCATCAAAAAAATGCCTGGAAAACCGGGCACACAAAAGGGGAGAATAACGTTGAAATCCATTCTCAAACTGTCGACTGCTATCATCGTTATCGCATCTCTAGGAGCAGGTGGAAACACAGCATACGCTCAGGAGTCTGTCGATGAAAACGACAAGGCTATTGCCGACATTGTGGTCACGGCGTCGCGTCGTTCGGAAAATCTCAATGATGTCCCTATTGCCGTTCAAGCGCTTGGATCAGAGCAGCTTCAGCAATTGGGCGTTACCAGTTTTGAAAAACTGCTCGAATTCCTGCCCAATGTACGCTCGGGGGGGCGCGGGCCGGGGCAAAATCAAGTTTATATTCGCGGCCTTGCGACCGATACGACGGGCATTCAGGTGTCTGGCTCGGTTGGCACCAACCCTTCAGTCGCTTTGTATCTTGATGATGCGCCAGCGACATTGCCTGGGCGAAATTTGGATATCTACACCGCTGATCTCGAACGCGTAGAGGTTTTGGCAGGCCCGCAGGGCACGCTGTTCGGGGCAAGTTCGCAAGGCGGCGCGCTCCGCTATATCACCAACAAGCCCGACGCCAGCGGATTTCATGCGGGATTCAAAGGCGGCTATTCCTTCACGCGCTTTGGTGATGAGAGCAATTCGGTTGAAGGCTTCATCAACATCCCCGTAATCAAGGACAAGTTGGCGATCCGTATTGTTGCCTACAATGATCAGGCTGGTGGGTTTATTGACAATATCGCTGGATCCTATCAGGCGCCGCTGACTAACCCCACGCTTGCCGCTCAGATACGAGGAGGTGGCCCCGCACCAACACGGCCCACCATCTTCAATACCTCGCTGATCGAGAAAGATTTCAACGATTCAAGCTATCAGGGCATTCGGGCATCGGCGAAATATAATATCGCGGATGATTGGTCCCTCAGTGTTCAGCACATGCGTCAGACGCTGCGCGCCGATGGCGTCTTCGATTTTGATCCCGGCCTTGGCGAGCTTGAGGTTCAGCGCTTCAACCGCGACGAGCTGAAGGACAAATTCAATCAAACCGCTGTTACGCTTGAAGGGCGTCTGGGCGAGCTTGATGTGATTTATACCGGGTCGTACCTTAGCCGCCGGGCGCTGCAAGTGGTTGATTATACACGCTATAACAATGTTGGCTATTTCACGCCCTATTACACATGTTTCAACGAAGGCGGCGTCTATACGCGTTGCGCAACGCCGAGTTTTACCTTCAACGTCAACACCAAAAATAAGCGGGTGACGCAAGAGTTTCGTATTTCAACGCCATCGGATAAGCGGATTCGGGCAATCGGCGGCTTATTTTATGACCGCTCGCGAATTTTTAACCAGGAAGATTTCAACTATATCGGATCGGTTGAAGTCGGCTTTGCGCGCAATGCACCAATCGCTGGTACTAGAGCCAATAATCCTAATCCTCGCGCGCCCGGTGTCACTTTTTTTAATGATACCACGCGTACTGATCGGCAACTCGCGGCGTTTGGCGAAATCGCCTTCGATATCGTTCCCGACAAGCTGACAGTTACTGGCGGTGTGCGGTATTTCGATTCGAAAGCGGCATTCCAAGGGTCAGCCAATTTCGGCAATCTCGGGCCTGTTGACCGTGATGCCGGGCGCAACCTCGATGTTCTCCTGCGTGGCCGTTCGCCGCTCAAAGACACTGGCTTCATTTTCAAAGGCAACCTAACCTACCGTCCTAATAACGATCTGCTGTTTTACGGAACCTATTCGGAAGGATTCCGTCCGGGCGGTTTCAACCGTGGCGGGGGGGCTTCAAACGTGCCCGGCGTCACCATTCCGTTCAGTTACAATACGGACTCGGTCAAAAATTATGAACTTGGTGCCAAACTGTCGCTGCTTGACCGATCTTTGCAGATCAATCTCGCCGCATATCAAATTGACTCTACTGGCTTGCAGGTCAGCATTTTTGAACAACGGCTGTCAAACCTGACTTTCGTTGCCAATGTCGCTGACGCCCGCATTCGGGGTATTGAAGGTGACATTACATGGCGTCTGACCGAAGGGCTGACGATCAATTCGGGCTTTTCCTATAATGATACAGAGTTGACGAAGGCCGCGCTGCAAACGCAACAACTGGCCTCGCTTAATCCTGTCGGTAGTTCATTGGCACTGAGTCCGAAGTTTCAGGGCAATCTGCGTACCCGCTATGAGCGCGAGGTTGGCAGT
>JANOXQ010000152.1:0-19206 GCA_031418495.1 Sphingomonadales bacterium | reverse complement strand
GAGCGTTCAATCTCAAGCAGTTCGTAATAATCGTCAGACATTAAAAAGCCCTCTCCCCTTCAGGGGAGAGGGTTGGGAGAGGGGAATGTATAGCAACATTGCACCGCATCTCAACAATCCCCTCTCCCCGGCCCTCTCCCCTGAAGGGGAGAGGGAGAAGGGCTTATCCCTTAGTTTCATCCACTTCGGAAAACTCAGCATCGACGACATCATCATCCTTGGGGCCATCCTCTGAAGGCGAGGCAGCACTTGCCTGTTCCTTCTCATAGATTGCCTGACCCATCTTCATCGCCACCTGAGCAAGTGCTTGCGCCTTTTCGGTAATCGCTTCGGGATCGCCGCCCTCAACCGCAGTCTTGGTTTCAGCAATGGCCGCCTCGATTTCAGTTTTGAGCGCTTCATCAACCTTGTCGGCATGTTCAACCAACTGACGCTCGGTCGTGTGGATCAGGCTTTCAGCATTATTCTTTGCTTCGGCGGCCGCGCGGCGCTTTTTGTCCTCTTCGGCGAAGGCTTCGGCATCGCGCACCATCTGATCAATATCAGCATCGGAGAGTCCGCCCGAGGCTTGGATCTTGATCTGCTGTTCCTTGCCTGTGCCCTTGTCCTTCGCGTTAACGCTGACAAGGCCATTGGCGTCGATATCGAAGGTCACTTCAATCTGCGGCACGCCGCGCGGTGCGGGGGGAATGCCGACAAGATCGAAATTGCCGAGCAGCTTATTATCCGCCGCCATTTCGCGCTCGCCTTGGAATACCCGGATTGTCACTGCGCCTTGATTGTCGTCCGCTGTTGAATAGACTTGGCTCTTCTTGGTCGGGATTGTCGTGTTGCGATCAATCATCCGCGTGAAGACGCCGCCAAGCGTTTCGATACCAAGCGAAAGCGGGGTTACGTCGAGCAGGAGAACGTCCTTCACGTCGCCCTGCAGTACGCCCGCCTGAATCGCGGCACCCATCGCGACGACTTCATCGGGATTGACGCCAGTGTGCGGTTCTTTGCCGAAGAAATCTTTCACAAGTTCACGCACGCGCGGCATCCGCGACATACCGCCAACAAGAACGACTTCGGCGATATCGGCTGGCTTCACGCCTGCGTCTTTGAGCGCTTGCTTGCACGGATCGAGCGTGCGCTTGATCAGGCCTTCAACCATCTTCTCAAGATCAGAACGCGTGATTGATTTGACGAGATGCTTCGGCCCGGTTGAGTCCGCCGTGATGAAGGGCAGGTTGACTTCGGTTGTTTGGGCCGAGGAAAGTTCGATCTTCGCTTTTTCAGCCGCTTCACGCAGTCGTTGCAGTGCGAGCTTATCTGATTTCAGATCAATGCCTTCAGCCTTTTTGAATTCGGCTGCAAGAAATTCAACAATCGTCGCATCAAAATCTTCGCCGCCGAGGAAAGTATCGCCATTGGTCGATTTAACCTCAAACACGCCGTCGCCGATTTCAAGAACCGAGATGTCGAACGTACCGCCGCCAAGATCATACACCGCGATCAGTTTGCCGTCATTCTTCTCAAGCCCGTAAGCGAGCGCGGCTGCGGTTGGCTCATTGATAATACGCAGCACTTCAAGGCCAGCAATCTGCCCGGCATCTTTGGTTGCCTGACGCTGGGCATCGTTGAAGTAAGCCGGAACCGTAATCACGGCCTGCGTCACGGTTTCACCAAGATAGCTTTCCGCTGTTTCCTTCATTTTTTGCAGCGTGAACGCGCTGATCTGCGACGGCGAATAATCTTCGCCGCCGGCTTTGACCCAAGCATCGCCGGTCTTACCCTTGGTGATGGTGTAGGGGACGAGGCCCATATCTTTCTTCGTCATCGGATCATCGAAACGACGACCGATCAGACGTTTTACCGCAAAGATCGTATTTTCAGGGTTGGTGACGGCCTGACGCTTTGCAGGCTGACCGATCAGGCGCTCACCGTCTTTGGCAAAGGCAACAATCGACGGCGTCGTCCGCGCGCCTTCTGCATTTTCGATAACCTTGGGCTTGCCGCCCTCCATCACTGCAACGCATGAATTGGTAGTCCCCAAATCAATCCCGATAACTTTAGCCATGTTGTCCCTCTTGTATTTACGAATGTGTTGGTGGCGACACCGCGACTGAGCGCAATATCGTGCTTCGTCATGCGATATAGGAGGCATTTTCCTTGTCGCAAGGCTTTGGCCTGCCTAGATGAGCATTCATCAGTCTCAGGAGCTTATAAATGCGCGCTTTTCGTTTGATCACACCGCTAGTCGCGCTTGTCCTTACGGCGTGTGGCGGCGCTTCACATGATAAGTTGAATGTCGACCAAGCCTTTGTCAGGCTCTCTGCTGTGAGCGGAAATCCATCCTCGGCCTATTTTGCACTCAATGGTGGCCCAACGGCGGACCGATTGATGTCGGTATCCTCACCAATGGCAGTGCGTGCCGAACTGCATGATACCAAGATGGAGGGCGGCATGATGAAAATGACGCCGCTTGCTGATGGGCTTGAAGTCCCTGCGAAGGGCGAGATTGCCTTTGCTTCGGGCGGTAAGCATGTGATGCTTTTCGATGTGTCACCCAAGGTTGCCGTTGGCGGCAAAATGCCATTGGTGTTGAATTTCGCGAGCGGAGCCAAGCTTGAAACACAGGCTGAAGTCATCGCAGCAGGTGCCGACGCGCCAGGGCACCATAATCATTGACACGCCGTGCACTGACTGTTGACGAAGTTTCGCTTGCGCGCTCGGTTTTCGGCGATGCAATTGACTATGTCCGCGTTACAATCAACGAACGCAAATGGTGGTGGTTTCAGCCGCGCCGCGTGACGATGGCGCCCAATGGTGCGCTGTGGTTTCACCCCAAAGGCGGGCTGTACTGCGACGATTTTTGCGGGCAGGATATCAGCAGCCAAGGGCTTTTCATTCATGAAATGGTGCATGTCTGGCAACATCAGCAGGGCATTTTCTTGCCCTTAGCGCGGCACCCATTCTGCCGATATGATTATGCGATCAAGCCGGGATTGCCCTTCAATCGCTACGGCATTGAACAGCAGGCAGAGATCGTTCGGCATTATTTCATGCTCAAATCAGGGGTAGATATTGTCGGCGCGCCGGGGGTTGATGTTTATCAGGCGATCTTGCCTTTTGGGGTGAAATGATATACAATACGTAATAATGTATACTCATTGAGGTGTCGTATGGAACTGCTCAAAGTGGCAAAATGGGGGAATGGACTTGCAGTTCGCTTACCCGCAAAAATGGCCAAAGAACTTGGATTGCAAGAGGGTGATCTTGTCACGCGGGACATTCTGGCGCTGCGAAAAGCGTTGCCTAAGATGACCCGCGAAGAGGCGCTTGCGAGGATTACTGCAATGCAGCGCCCGTTGCCCAAAGACTGGAAAGTTGATCGAAATGCCGCCGATATGCGCGGTTAAGCGGCGTGGCACATTTCGTTGACAGCAATATTGTTTGCTATTGCTTCTCTTTGGATCAGAAAAATCAGGCTGCGCTGTCTGTTGTGCGCGATGCCACGATCAGCGTCCAAGTGTTGAACGAGTTTGCCAATGTTGCGCTGCGGAAATGGAAATATAGCTGGTCTGAGGTTGCAGATTCTGTGGCTCTCATTCGCACATACGTCACGCAGGTGCGCTCGGTTGATGAGGCGACGCACGATCTTGGTCGTGCACTCGCTGAGCGATATAAGCTAAACATATATGACGGATTTATCGTTGCAGCAGCATACCTCGCCGAATGCGACACGCTCTACAGCGAAGACATGCAGCACGGTATGATGATTGAAGGTCGGCTCACCATTAGCAACCCGTTTATGATAGTCTGACGCTAAGCTATCTTTTAACCGAACCACAACCACTGCTTTGCTATTTGATCTTAATGGCAAAGAAAATCGCGACCAAACCCGCCGAAAAAATTGGGAGCGCAGTTAGTCACTGTCTGCTGGTTAAGCCCTATACAATGCTGGTTTTTGACCGGATTGATGGCAATAAAATTCCGGTCTATTTCGTTGGTGGTGTTGCTGGCGGGCCGTGGGGTGCGCAAACGGCACTCAAAAAGGCCTATGAGCAACATGGCGGGACGTGCCACTATTGCAAGAAGCCAATCGCAACGACCGAATTTTCAATCGACCATGTTGAAGCCAAAGCCAATGGTGGATCGGATAGCCTTCAGAATCTTGTGATAGTTCATAAAGCCTGTAACCTTGCCAAAGGGCGAATGCCAATTGAGGCGTATAACCCTGCGGCTGGCAAAGAATGGTTGATGGCATTGCTCGCTCAGGTTCAGGCGCGCCTCAACCAGATTTAATCGCCCTTGTCATCAAACGGGTTCTTTGGTGCGCGCAGCGTCAGGCGCACGGGCACCGCGCCGAAGCCGAGTTCGCGGCGGATACCGTTGACGAGATAGCGGCGATAACTTTCGGGCAATTGATCAACCCGCGTCCCGAAGATGACGAAGCTTGGCGGGCGGGTTTTGATCTGTGTGGCGTAGCGCAGCTTGATCCGCCTGCCACCCGGCGCTGGCGGCGGGTTTTTCTCAACCGCATTTTCAAACCAGCGGTTGAGCGCGCCGGTTCCGATGCGCTGGCTCCACGCCGCACGCGTTTCAAAAGCGGCTTCCAAAAGCTGATCAATGCCTTTGCCCGTCGCAGCGGAAATCGTCAGGAGCGGTACCCCGCGCACTTGGCTGAAACCCTCTTCGAGAGCACCGCGCACGCCTTGATAGAGGCTTGATCCATTTTTGGCGACGTCCCATTTGTTGAGCGCAATCACGAGCGCACGGCCTTCGGAGAATATCTGATCAGCAATCCGCAAATCCTGCGCCTCAAGCCCGCGCGTTGCATCAAGCAGCAGCACGACCACCTCGGCAAAATCAATCGCGTGGCGGGTGTCAGCGGCAGACAGGCGCTCAAGTTTATCCTCAACCTTTGATTTTTTGCGCAGGCCAGCGGTATCAATCAAGCGCACCTCGCGGAGCCGCCCGTCGGGGCTTGGCCAAGTCCAATCAATCGTAATCGAGTCGCGGGTAATTCCGGCTTCCGGCCCAGTGATCATCCGGTCTTCGCCAAGCATTTTATTGACGAGCGTTGATTTGCCTGCATTTGGCCGCCCAACAATGGCGAGCTTGAGCGGGGCATCGTCCGATTCTTCGTCGAACGTCTCCACTGTCTCCACTTCATCACGTTCAATGAAGGGCAAGAGATCAGTGAATAGCTCACCTAGCCCTTCGCCGTGTTCAGCGCTGAACGCAATTGGATCACCAAAGCCGAGGCTATAAGCCTCCATCAGACCGCTTTCGGACGCCGCCTTGCCTTCGCATTTGTTGGCGAGAACGATCACGGGCGTTTTCGCGCCGCGCAACCAGCGGCCGATTTCCTCATCAAGCGGGACAATTCCTGCGCGCGCGTCGATTACGAACAGCGCTACGTCCGCGCCGTCAACAGCGGCCTGCGTCTGCGCGCGCATCCGTCCGGGGAGAGACTGCGGATCATCCTCTTCAAACCCAGCAGTATCGACCAGCCGGAATTTAAGGCCTAGCAAGTCCGCATCGCCCTCACGCCGGTCACGCGTGACGCCAGGGCGATCATCGACAAGCGCAAGCTTTTTGCCAACCAACCGGTTGAACAGCGTCGATTTTCCGACATTGGGCCGTCCGATAATCGCGACGACGGGCAGCGTGCTCACATCAGCGCCAAGCGGTCAGGCGACCGTCATCGGTGAGGACATAAAGCGTGTTGCCAGCAACCACGAGCGGGATCGTCACCGGGCCACCGGCCTTGGTTTCATTCTGGATCGTGCCAGTCGAAGGATCAACGTTGGCAAGCCTGCCGTCCGAACTGGCAACGATCAAACGCCCACCAGCCAGAACCGGGCCAGTCCAGTTAATCGCGCCCTTTTTAGCCTTTGGCTTGTCATAACGGCGGAGCTGCGAAATCCAACGCACTTTGCCATTTGATCTTGCAATGCAAAGCAGCCTCGCATCATCATCAAGCACAAAGAGCCATTCGCCGGCAATCCACGGCGTGGAAATCCCTGCAACATTGATTTCCCAAAGCCGCTGACCAGTCACCAGTTCAAGGCTGACCATGCGCCCGCCCTGGCCGATCGCGAATACGCGCCCGCGATCAATTACGGGACTTGCGTCAACATCGGCAAGGCTCGAAACCGAAGTAGAGATGCTTGTCCGCGAAAGCGCATCGCCCCATAGCGAACGGCCATTTTCATAGCGGTAGGCGTTGAGTTCGCCCGATGAAAAGCCAGCAACCACCGTGCCCTGCGCAATCGCGGGGGAGGCTGTGCCGAAAATGCCAGTGAGTTCGGTCGAAGCAGCCTCTGACCAAGCAAGGCTGCCATCCTTGGCGTTGAGCGCCAACAACTGACTGTCTTGGCTCATCACATACAGGTTGCCGTCGGCAATTGAGGGCGCACCGCGTAGCGGCCCGCCGGGGCGGACTTTCCAAAGCTGCTTGCCGTCAGCAGCGCTAAACGCCACGACATCGCCAAGCCCGTTGGTCGCATAGAGCGTGCCTTCATTATAACTCACGCCACCACCGAACAGCAGCCCACGGTCTCCAGTCATTTCCCCGCTCAGTAGGCCGATGCCGCCGCGCGTATCTTTTTCGGAACCGATCTGAACGGTATAAACTTCCTTGCCAGACTGCGCGTCAAACGCGCGGAGCCGCGCAAACGTATCAACGACAAAGACCTTGCCCTCGGCTACAATCGGCGCAGCGGCCAGACGTTCATATTTGGTTGTGCCCGAAATTTTGGTTGACCAAACTTGGCCGACCGAAAGGCCAAGCGCTAGATGCTCAAGCACTTTATTAGCATTGCCGCCGGGTTGTGCCCAATCGGCGTTCGCAGCCGGTTCAGGCAGTAGGATTGCAACGTCGGCAAGCGCAGGATCGGCTTCAACGCCGGTTTCCGCTGTCAGAATCGAGACGCGTTGGCCAAGCGTTGGCGTCTTGGGCTTTTTATCACCGCCGCCGCCACCGCCGCCAAGTATCCCGCAACCCGCAAGCGCAAGCACGCCAAAGCTGAGCATCAGATGTGCGCCAAATTTCTTCATTTTACCAAATCCTTGCTTGTCGCACTGGTTGCCGCGTCTGCTCCTAAACCACCTGCCATCTGGACGGCGCGTGAACGAATGGTTTCAGGAACGCTTTCATCTTTTGCGATGTCGTTAAACAGCTTCGCCGCAAGCTGTGGCTGGCCAAGCTTAATGTAGGAAAGCGCAACCATTTCGCCCGCACTGCCAAACCAAGCATTACCCGAAATCGCAAGTGGTTTAAGCCGTTCGATAACGACATTGGGTTTGAGCGTATCAAATTCAGTTACGGTCTGGCGGACAAGTGCGAGATCGCGCCACGGTTGTGCGAGGCTGTCATCGCCTGCAACATCGGCAAAGCCTTTTGCGGCGGCTTGGGCGTTGCCGCGCTGAGCCGCGAGTGCCGCTAACGCGATCTTTGCGGTTGCCCGGTAACCAGCATTTTTTGCGGTTGTGAGTTTTTTGAGCTGCGCCTCGGCTTCGGGCGTATCGCTTGTCGCGAGCGTATCAAGCGCTTGCGACAGTTGTTCACCGTCAACGCCAGCCTTGGCAACCTTATCATCCTGCCACCAAAGAAAGCCAGCAAAGAGCGCAAGCCCGCCGACGATCCCGCCAACCAGCCAGCGCCCCCAGCGTTTCCAAAAGCTCTGCAATTCATCCCGGCGAAGTTCATCATCAACTTCGCGCAAGAAGGCTTCGTTATCAGGAGGCGTGGACGCCAAATTCATTCTCCGCACAAAAAATTTGGCCCTCCTTAGCGGCGCTAAACCAATTGGGGAAGTATGTAGCGGTGTGGCGGTGATTTAGGGCTTCGGCAGATAAATCTGCTCCGGCCCCGGAAAGGTGCGCGTGCGGACGTCGGCGGCATATTCTTTGACCGAATCTGCCACAGCCTTTGACATCGTGCCAAATCGTTTGACGAATTTGGGGGTGCGGTCAAACAGGCCAAGCATATCCTCGGTAACGAGCACCTGGCCATCACACTGTGCCGACGCACCAATACCGATTGTAGGGCAGGGCACTTTTTGGGTGATTTCAATCGCGATGGGTTCAAGCACGCCCTCAATGACCATTGCAAACGCACCCGCGTTGGCAAGCGCAACCGCATCATTTACAATCGACCGAGCCTCGGCTTCACTGCGCCCACGCACACCGTAACCGCCGAGAATGTTGACCGCCTGCGGGGTTAGCCCGACATGCGCCATCACTGGAATTCCCCGCGACGTGAGGAAATGCACCGTCGGCGCGAGTGTTGCCCCGCCTTCAAGTTTAACCGCAGCCGCGCCTGTTTCCTTAAGCAGGCGCGCTGCACTCATAAATGCTTGCTCGGGGGAGGCTTCATAACTGCCAAAGGGCATATCGACGATAACGGCGGCGTGATAACTGCCCCGCACAACCGCTGCCCCGTGCGCACACATCATCTCCATCGTAACTGCAACTGTATGCGGCAGGCCGTATATGACTTGGCCAAGCGAATCGCCGACCAACAGCATATCGCAGTGCGGATCAAGCAATTGCGCCATCCGCACGGTGTAAGCGGTGAGCATCACCAGCGGCTCACCACCTTTGCTCTGGCGGATGGTGGGAACCGTCAACCGCTTCATTGGCGTTGGCGTCGGGTTGGCCCGGCTGGTCGATGAATCGAAGGTAAAGGTCGTAGACATTTGACAAGGTTACCACAAACTTTTGCGAGTGCATCAACGAAATCCCCTTCCGTTAACGTCAATCTGTGTTACGCTGTTTGTGATGCAAGTTGGGAGACGAGCGATGTATGATCTGGTGATCCGTGGCGGAACCGTGATTGATGGTAGCGGCGGCAAGCCTTTTGTTGGTGATGTCGCGATAAACGGCGGCCTGATCAGCGCGGTTGGCGTTAATCTGTCCGAAGGCCGCGAAAAGATTGACGCAGGCGGCAAGATTATCACCCCCGGCTTTGTTGACATCCACACCCATTATGACGGCCAGGCGACTTGGGATCAGGAAATGGCGCCCTCAAGCTGGCATGGCGTTACAACCGTTGTGATGGGCAATTGCGGCGTCGGTTTTGCGCCCGCCAAACCTGATAAACATGACTGGCTGATCGGCTTGATGGAAGGGGTGGAGGATATCCCCGGCACCGCGCTTGCCGAAGGTATGACATGGGATTGGGAGACTTTCCCCGAATATATGGACGCGCTTGAGCGCTTGCCGCGCACCATCGATGTCGCCACGCATGTACCGCACGGAGCCGTGCGCGCCTATGTGATGGGAGAGCGCGGCGCGAACAATGAAGCGCCGACTGAAACTGACATCGTCCAAATGTCCAAAATCGTTGAAGAAGGCCTGCGCGCAGGTGCACTTGGTTTTTCCACTTCGCGGACTGTACTGCACAAATCGATTGACGGGGTTCTTGTTCCCGGCACGACCGCAACCAAGGATGAGTTGATCGGTATTGGTCGCGCGATGGGCCGGGTTGGCCACGGCGTGTTCGAAATGGCGAGCGACCTTAGACGCGACTGGAATGAATTTGAATGGATGGGTGAACTCAGCCGTGAAACCGGACTGCCAGTCACCTTTGCCGCGCTGCAATCCATCGCCAAGGAACTGCCGCTTGAAGAACAAATCAGCGATATGGAACGGGAGAATGCGAAGGGCGCAAATATCGTCGCGCAAATCGCACTGCGCGGCAACGGCATCATTATGGCGTGGCAGGGCACCGTCCACCCCTTCCGCTTCAAGCCTGCATGGACCGAAATTGAGGCGCTGGCTTGGGCTGAACAACTCGCGCATCTCAAAGACCCGGCCTTCAAGGCTCGGATGCTGGCCGAGGCCAACGTCTTCCCTGAAAGCGATGTGATTGAGTTGCTCCATATCGTCGCGGGCGGCTGGATGGCGCAATTCGAAATGGCCCCTGACTTTAATTATGAACCAACGCAGGCTGAAACCATTGCGGCGCGCGCGGCGGCGGCTGGCACGCCTCCGGCTGAATATGCCTATGATCTGTTGATGGTGGGCGAGGGGACTGGCTTCATCTATTTCCCGATCCTCAATTACCGTGATGGCAACCTCAATTTCCTTGAAAGCCTCCAGACGCGTGATGACTGTGTGAACTCGCTCTCAGATGGCGGCGCGCACTGTGGCACGATTTGCGACGCCGCTAGCTCCACCTTCATGCTTCAATATTGGGTGCGTGACCGCGCGAACCAGCGGATCACGCTTGAAAATGCGATCAAGCGCCAGTGCCGCGATACAGCACTCCTTTACGGGCTTGACGACCGGGGGCTGCTCGCGCCAGGTTATCTGGCTGATATCAATGTCATCGATATGATCGCGCTCAAGCTCGGCAAGCCATGGCTCGCCTTTGACCTGCCTGCGGGCGGCAAACGCTTGCTGCAAAAAGCCGACGGCTATGTCTGTACTATAAAATCAGGCGAAGTAACTTTCCGTGACGGTGCGATGCAGGGGCCAACACCGGGCGGCGTTATCCGTGGGCCGCAGCGCGTAGAAATGGCTATAGCGGCTGAGTGAGATATTATAATTGATTGCTATGATTTATGACATAACTTTCTCTTATGCGGATGATCACCGATTCGCGGTCAATTGCGTTTTTGCACACCGAAAAATCATTAGGTTATTGCTAAAACAGAAAAACGATATTGGACAGTCAGAATCTTGGCCTAACGAACTATGACATAACGTTTCAAATCAGTGCATATTTCCTGCGAACTACCGTTGACATCGCTAATCTTGATTTTAACCTAATGTTTATCATGTTTTTCTGTATCGGCTATGCGGTGCAGTCTGAGCGCGAGGGGATAATAATAGTTATTGGGCTGTCTGCATCAATTGCAGCCTCCGCCATCACATCGCCAGCTTCGGCAGCAAACATCATTTTGCGTGATACTACCGGATCATTCGCAGCAGCCGGCGCCCGGGGACAAGCAGCGCTGTTCTCTTTTCAGAAAGCCGCAAATTTCTGGAATCGGACTCTCACCAATGACGTGACCATCAATCTTGAAGTGAGTTTTGCCTCGCTCGCGCCTTTTGGCGGAGGGCTTGGTAGCACGGCAACTTCTGGCGCAGTCATTTTTGTTGACGATGTATATGCAGCCTTACGCGCAACAGGAACAACCGCGCTTGATCGGATTGCTGTTGCTAATCTCTCACCGCTTAATGCGAATGGCACGCTGAATTTTCGAACCAACGCTTCGCTTGATCCGTCAGTCAATGGTGGCTTTGTCGGTGGCGGTGCCGATCCAAATCGTACCTTTCTTGATAATAATGGAACTGCCAATAATATCTTCCTTGATGTGAATAGCGCCAATTTGAAAGCAATCGGTATCGATCAGTTCGGCACTTTTGGTTCGCCAACCGCCAATCGTTGCAGCCGAGCATTCTTCCTTGCAGATTCGTGCATCACACTTAATTCAGATGTAGATTTTGACTTTGATCCTACTGACGGTATCAACGTAGGCTCATTTGACGCAACGGCAGTTGCAATTCAGGAAATTGGTCGAGCGCTAGGGTTCGGCTCAGGTGTAGATTCATATGATATTGTTGCAGGAAACCCTGACCTCTTCAGTCAAATCCCGCTAGATGATCTTGCCCTCTTTTCGGCCTTTGATCTGTTCCGATATGGCAATGGATTTGATCCAGTGACAGGCGATCGACTTCTTCAATTATCAGCCAATCGACCGGCCTTCTTTTCGATTGATGGCAATACACCGTTCAATTTTGGTAACAGCTCAGTTGCAGAATTTGCGAACCTTTCAACGGGTTCTTTTGTGGGCGATGGCAACCGCGCGGGTTCATTTACAGACAATGTCGGCTTTGTTGATGATACGGGCCTGTGCTTCAATAGTGCGCGCTCAATTGGTATATTGGATGCAAATCTTGATCCTTGTGTGCTCGGAGTGATTACGGCCAATGATCTAGCTGTGTTAGATGCGATTGGATATAATTTGAATTTCGATCTTCTCGCACAACCTGGTTTTCGCTTTGATACGGCGCAAGTTTTTGGTTTGGCCGGACTTGCTTCTGTTCCAGAGCCTGAAACTTGGGCTATGATGCTGGTTGGCTTCGGCTTTGCAGGCTCAGTAATGCGTCGCCGACGAGTCAGCGTTAAAGTTAGCTACGCTTAGCAGTTTGAAACAATGAATGAGATGGATGCAACTTACAAAGTTGGCACCCATCTCAGTGTTGTTTTGGTTCATGCTTGCACTCTTACCAATCGTCGCTAGCATTCCCTGAACGAAAGTTTAGGAGATCGGCACAGATGCATCATATTGTAATCGTTGGGTCTGGCCCGGCGGGTTATTACACGGCTGAGGCGCTCCAGAAAAAATATGGGGACGAGGTTCGCGTCGATATTATTGATCGGTTGCCAGTGCCTTATGGCCTGATCCGTTCAGGGGTTGCGCCTGATCATCAGTCAATTAAAGCCGTTTCACGCCGGTACGAGGCGGTAAATCTGGCCGACAATATTCGCTTTATAGGCAATGTTATGGTTGGCAAGGACGTAAGTATTTCTGAATTACAGGAAATATATGATGCGGTTGTTTTGGCAACGGGCGCGCCTGATGATCGTCCGCTTGGCATTCCCGGCGATACGCTGCCAGGCGTGGTTGGTTCAGCGGCTTTCGTTGGATGGTATAATGGGCATCCCGATTTTGCGGAGCTCAAACCTGTGCTTGATGGCTCCGGCGCTGTGATCGTCGGCAATGGCAATGTCGCGCTTGATGTGGCGCGCATCCTCGCCAAAACACGAGATGAATTTGCTGGCGCGGATATCGTAAATCATGCGCTTAATGCGCTTGACCATAACGGAATCAAACGTGTTTCGATCCTTGGGCGGCGCGGGCCACATCAGATTGCGATGACGCCTAAGGAGCTTGGTGAGCTTGGCCATCTTGCGCGCGCAACTCCGCAGGTCGATCCCGCCGATTTGCCGCCTGAAGCTGAGGATGGTCTGCTTGAACCGGGTGTAAGGAAATCGGTTTCGCATTTGCGGGCATTTTCGAACACTGAAGTCGTCACTAAAGAAATCGCGCTTGATTTTGATTTTTTTGCAAAGCCAATTGCTATTGAGGGTGACGGCAAGGTTGAACGGGTTATAGTCGAACGCACAAAGCTCGATGCCGACAATCGCGCGATTGGTACAGGTGAGCGCTATGTAATTCCCTGCGCGTTGGTTGTTGCCTGCATTGGTTATCAAACACCACCGATTGAGGGCGTTCTCTACGAGGATGGCAGTGGCCGTTTTGCCAATGTCGATGGGCGAATATCGCAGGGGCTATACTGTGTTGGCTGGGCACGACGCGGGCCGAGCGGCACCATCGGCACTAACCGGCCAGATAGCTATGCCGTCGTTGATTGCCTTGTTGAAGATATTGGCGATGGCAGTGGCAGGGCAGGTCACGCAGCACTCGCTAAGCTGCTCGGCGAACGCGGCGTTGATATCGTCACGTTCAGCGATTGGCAGAAAATCGAGGCCGCCGAAGTCTCCCGCGCCCGAGAAGGGGCACCGCGTGAGAAGTTCGTTGATATTGCGGAGATGATGGCGGTGCTTGGCTTAGAACCTACTTCAAAAAAACCCTGCCTGATGTCATATCCTGACGCCATTTCTGGCCAGCATATGGGCGGAAGCGATAAAAAAGTCATGTAGTTGCCGAGGCGATAGTTCGTTCTCGGCATAGCTGCCATCGACGTCTAGGTGCCGCAGCCAAGGGAAGTGTTTAACGACCTCTGTAAGGATGTAGCACTTGCGGCTTTAGACTCGGCTTTGGCAGGACACCCCGCTTGAGCTGCTCCGTCTAAGCTGTTCCCTGCATCATAAACTCGCGCGCCGTTTTTTAGCGCTCTGACTGTCACTGCAGTGCAGTAGATAAAGTATCTCCTAGACAATCCACCGCATCAGCCATTTGCGCGGGTCGCAAACAAACGACAGCGACGGTAAAAAACGGCTTAAGTACAGTCCACTTCACATCGTTGATTTCCGTCGGTTTGTTGTAAAGCCCTCCTCTAACAGGCGATGTTATTACGAGCAATCTGAGTTGCTTTAGCAAACGCAGGAGGCTTGCAATGGAGCAATCAATTTTTGCGGGTCGGTTCAGTTCTCAATCTTTTCCGATATCGCTTCCAGATTTGCCGCCAATTGTTTTATCATCGGGGTAAATCTGCGGCCAAGCGAGAGTCGCCGGATGCGGCGGTCGCTAAAGCCCGCGTCAACATCAACGAGTGACAAGGCTTTAAGTTTTGCAACCATGATATAGAAAGCACGATAGGAGATCGGCGTGTACATCAGCGCCTCTTTCATTTGCATTGAACCGTTGATCACTAAGCCTAACAGCAGTCTGGCATGGGGCGTGAGCGCCGAGCACTGGGTTTTTTTGATCAGCAGGTCGTCAAAGTCGATCATCATCAACGCAAACTCTGCCGCGCGGAGTTCGGGAGCACTGCGCGTTCTTGTAACAATGCGCGGATCTGTGATGTTAAACGACACTATTATTTCCTAGCATCGCTGCATCCATATCTGACATCCGGTCAATTGCGTGTTGGAGCGTTGCGGCGGCAGGCAGTTCATCACCCAGCACATCAAGCATCTCCAATGCTTCTTGCATCCTTGACCGCGCCTTGATGCGTAATTTTGACACGCGTTCGTCACGAAATGAGAACTGTACCACCTGCATCCCTTTTCAAATTTGTGCTTCTGGTTAGCGCCTCCGCGCTACCTGTTGAAAAATCCGTGGCGGCACCTTGCAAACTCCCCCTTGCACTTGCGGTCGCAGCGCAAGCTGGTGCCGCCACGGACATCCACATTCACATCGCTCTTTGCAACTGTTTATGCTTGCAAAGCACTTGGTGAACGATCCGATGCTGCCTTGTGAAAACGCGTCCCGAACCATCGCTTGCAGATAGGATAAGTCATACGCGGCGACGAATGTGGCGAAGCGCAAATACGTCTCCAGCAGAATGCGGGCAATTTTGACGCAGCCGCATGTTGGGCGGTTGCGGATAGGTTGATGCGACTCAGGGACATTGGCTGATCTCCTATTTTCTGAATCTAGCTTAATTCAATAAATAAGATGTGCAAGCTCTAAATGAGGTACTTCCCAATCATGCCCTTCTTAGGTTTTACAACAATGTCCCCGAAATAGTCATATTTGGTGACCACGTGTCGCAGTGCAGTGGCTGCAAGCGCATATATCTTGATCTCGGGAATGTTGAACAGGCAAGCGGTGCGCATTCCAGGGCTTTTCCAGCTTACATCAACATTGACCTGCCACTTGCCATCGTCGCGCTGCATCACCTCAACTGCGTTGATTACACCGCCTTCGGGGCGCTTGGTGCGTAGGTCGCGTTCAAGAATAACGGGTAAATACATCAATCTTCCATTTTTATGCTGAAATTAGTTTAATTCGTGCTATGTGAGGCTTCACAAGTTACACAATCCAAAGTGTAGCAGCGAATAACAGGGTTGCCAGCAATGACCGACAAAGGAACCGCGAGCCTCGACACACAGCGTGCTGTTCGCACCTATCGTGTGAGAAATAGCCATCCGTCGATAAGGAGGGCGCAAGCGCTATGGAATAGCGCGCAGCCGATTAAAGGCACTAAGGCAGAAAATTATCTGCGCGCGCACGGCATTGATTTCTGCTCGGCTGAGCTGCGTTATCTTGCCTACTGCCCAATAGGCAGTGATACTAACCAAAGCGCGCATCCAGCAATGATCGCCGCCGTTCGCGATGACGATGGGTTAGTAGCAGTTGAGCAGACATTGTTGCGCAACGACGGGCGAGCGCTGGCTGACATTCCCAACCCAAAGCGGATGCTTGGTCTGCCTGTTGGAGGACTTGGGCGATGGGGGGCGACGCCAATTAAAATCATGCGGCTTGCTGAAGACGCAGTTGAAGCAGCGAGCGCAATGGTCGTTGGAACCAATGGCATTCCCGTTTGGCCAGTGTTTGGTAGCGAGCGCTATGCCACGATTGATATTCCGCCAAGCGTTGAGCGTATCATTATTTATACAGGGCCGGGAGCCGGGGCAGCAGAGTCGATAGGCTGCGCGATACGCCATCTTACCGAGGGCGGCAGGGCGCTTGATGTTATCATCCCACCCGGCGACGCAAGCTGGAATGCCTATCTCCAACGGATACAGGCACTTGCGCCGTGCTGACACCTGAACAACGCGAAACAAGTGCAATATTGAATGACAAGACAAGATTGGCGATTGATAGTGCACTCGGTTTTTCTGCCAGCGTCGGTTTTTCGGAACTACCGCTTGACGACAGTCAAGCGGTGCGGGTGCTCGTTAAAACTTATGACGCATGGAAGATCGACAATGATCTTGACGGGCACCGTGATTTTGGTGTGATCTTCAAACCTGCTGACGGCTTATGGACAACTGCAACGCCGGACGGGGCAGGTTGGCTAGGCGCTGTGTTCTGGCAAATTGAGTGCTTTGAGGGTGCGTCTGGCGAACCCGCGCTGACGCCTTGGGATGCCACAACCACTCGGCGAGTTCTCACTCTCATGCTTCCAGAGGAATATTGATGCGTACCGCAAGACCCGTTAAGATGCGTAACCATGAAAATGAGATGTCGCAAATGATTGATGACCCTTATCTTTATGAAGGCAGCGGTGTGCTTGCCAACTTATATGGCTTGCGTGACGCTGGCCAATTGGCGCTGGTTGAGCGGCAAGCCATTTCGCCGCGCTTAGAGGTGTTACAACTTTCACACCCTACATTTACCGCGCCCGCCTTTCTTGCGCTTCATCAAGCTATCTTTAAACCTGTTTACCCTTGGGCGGGGCACATTCGTACTGTGCCTCTTGCGCTTGATGGCGCGCAGTTTGCGAATCCCCGTTTCATAATGCCGTCGCTGGTTGCCCGTTTTGCTAAACTTGATAAAGCGGGCGGCTTTACCGGCCTGCCGCGCGACGAGTTTTGCGACTTGCTCAGCCATCATATCGGCGAACTTCATGCGATCATGCCGTTTCGCGCTGGCAATCGGCGGACATTCGCTGTCCATAGTGCCCAGCTTGCCACGGCAGCGGGGCATAGCTTTGAGACGTGCATCAATGATAAAACCATATGGGATGATGCACTGACGCATAGCTTCATCACCTGTGATCATAGCCGGATCGGCGATGCGCTTTTGGG
Organism: Sphingomonadales bacterium; assembly: GCA_031418495.1. Classification (GTDB taxonomy): domain Bacteria; phylum Pseudomonadota; class Alphaproteobacteria; order Sphingomonadales; family Sphingomonadaceae; genus Aquisediminimonas. The sequence continues at coordinate 2,039 of JANOXQ010000152.1, read as the reverse complement.
AACTACGCAGCCTCGGATGGATGTGAGCAGCCCCGCAGGTCTCCCGCTCCTGCCTCCGCGCGATGCAACCGTTCACAGGCGTTATATCACCTCGCTGACCAAAGCAGGAGGCTTGCTTCGCGCGCATATTGCAGCGGCCACGACAGAGGCCACCGATGCCCTCGCTCACCTTACCAAAGCCAATGCGCCGCCAGACGCAATCAGCCCCGCCCGTCAAGAACTTGGCTTTCTGCGCCATCCAAAGGGGCCATTGTTCCAACTCGGGGTGCTTCAAGCGCTTGGTGCCAGCAAGCTATTGGCGGTTGTCCATAATCGGCAAAGCCCACTTGAGACCGTTCGCGAAATCGCTGTGGCGATGTTAATTGAACTGAGCGATTACAGCCCAACTTCAATCGCGCAGGCAGGTATTGCGCTTAATCGGGCGGCTTACCCAATCGGTGGTTCGCCCCATCAAGATCGCCTTGCCGCCGAGTTTCTTGCGAATGACCGCTTAGCCAATCTTGCCGATCCGCGCTTTGCCACAGCGCAACGCGCGGTTGACAAGGCTGTGGCCGATGCCTCGCGAGCAAGCGGCGGAAAGGCCAAACAGATCAAAACCGCCACCGCAAAAGTCAGTGCAGGCGTCGCCGCGCGGATACGCAGCGGGGATATGTTTGATCAACAGGAATCCGCCTATGCCAGAAACAGCTTACACGCTTGATCAATTGTTTGCGGTTTCGGATTATAGTGAGCCACTCACCGATGAAGCGCGCGAATGGATTTACACGACGCCAGTCAGCCAATCCCAGAATCCGCGCACTGGCGCGTTTGATGTAACCCTTTTGTTGCGCAAAACGTGAGTCGAGTTGCGAAACAAAAGGCTAGTCAGGCGGGTTATGGTTTACAATCTGTTGTGCTTGGTTCCAATCTACGTCCCAACCCGTCATTGCGAGCGCAGCGCGGCAATCCAGTGCGGGACTGGATTGCCGCGCTGCGCTCGTGGGTGACGAACAATAGTTTGATTAAACCACCTGCCGCAGCGTCACGAACGCCGAATGTAGCGCCCGGTCAGTTGCCACCGCCACCCGCTCTCCAAAGCGTAGTTCGGCATCATCATTCATCCCAATCGACACATAAATTTTGAGAATTGAATCAAGGCTGACAACTTTTTCGGTAAACAGCGCATGAAGCTGCTCAACCACCAGATCAACCTCAACCACCGAATTTGGCGTGATCACCCCGCCACGCCAGCATGAGCCGGGTGACGGGGGATATTACGATTTGGCGAAGCGTACAAAAAGGGCCGTGTGCGACCGCACGGCACCGGGAACAACAGGGCGGGGGCACCCTGCCGCTCCAAACTCTTGCTTAGCCGCGTGGTGTGCTTGAGGCTGGCCCAACCCCGCCGCCACCGAGCCAATCCCAGAATCCGCGTACTGGTGCGCTTGATGTCTTTTTCATGATGTAACCCTTTTTGTTGCGCAACACGTGAATCGTCTTGCGAAACAAAAGGCTAGTCAGACGGATTATGGTTTACAATTGGTTACGCTGCGTGCGCATGTCCCAGTTCGTGTCAAGGGAAGTCGAGACATCAGCGTAACATATCTCGACTTTGCTCGACACGAACGGATTATTGGGCGGGTTCGGCGCTAAACCACCTGCCTAAGCGTCACAAACGCTGAATGCAGCGCACGGTCAGTCGCCACCGCAACCCGCTCCCCAAAGCGCAGATTGGCATCGTCGTTCATCCCAATCGACACATAAATTTTGAGGATTGAATCAAGGCTGACAACTTTTTCAGTAAATAGCGCGTGAAGTTGCTCAACAACCAGATCAACCTCGACCACCGAATCAGGCGTGATCACCCCGTCACGCCAGTATGAGCTGGGTGACGGGGGATTTTACGATTTGGCGAAGCGTACAAAAAGCGCCGTGTGCGACCGCACGGCACCGGGAACGACAGGGCGGGGGCACCCTGCCGCTCCAAACTCTTGCTTAGCCGCGTGGTGTGCTTGAGCGTGGGCCACCATCGCCGCCAGTCAGCCAATCCCAGAATCCGC
>JANOXQ010000151.1:0-2295 GCA_031418495.1 Sphingomonadales bacterium | reverse complement strand
CACACTCATCGACCTCGGCGGTTTCGCCAAAGGCTATGCGGTCGATTGCGCGGTTGCAGCGCTGCAAGCCGCTGGTGTGCCAAATGGCATCGTCAACGCAGGCGGCGATTTGCGGGTATTCGGCGATGCGCCCATGCCAATCGAAGTGCGGGCAGCGCAAGGCGGCTATAGCGCTGCGTTCGCAGTTCAAAACATCGCGGTTGCTAGTTCGGAGAACACCCGCTCCCGGCGCATCATCCAAGGCCGGATAGCAACGCCGCATATCGGTCGTGACAACCGGCCAGCGATCATCGACCAGACCGTCACCGTCACGGCCAGCACCTGCATCATTGCCGATGCCATGACCAAGGTTGCAATGGTTGATCCCGATCTTGCCGACCGGTTGCTCATGGCTCACGACGGTCAGGTTGTCCGGTTCCAGATGAGCGAAGCGGCCTGATGCCCAACACCCGCTCGGCAAAACTCGCCCGTTGGCAAATTTGGCTGCTGACCGTCAGCGGGACGGCGTTGTGGCTATCCGGTGCGGCGTGGTTGTTGCTGCATTATTACGGCCAGGTCGAAGGCGAGTTCGGCGTCGAAACCAACCCGCTTGAGCCTTGGATACTCCGCCTCCACGGCCTTATGCTGATCCCCGCGCTGCTTGGCTTTGGCGGATTGTTTGTTGTCCACATGCCCAAGGGCTGGAAGGACAAATATCAGCGCAATATCGGTATCGGCCTGACCGCGCTGGTCGCGGAGCTGATCTTGTCGGGCTATCTGCTATATTATGTGGGGGATGATACCGTTCGCAGTTGGTCAAGCATTGCGCACTGGGTCATCGGCCTTGCCACGCCGATTGTCTTCATATGGCATTATCTCGGACACAAGCCCAAAATCGCGCGCAAGAAGCGCGAACGGGCGGAAACTCCATGAAGCGTATTCTGCTGGCCAGTATGGCGCTGGCAACGCCGCAAGTAATATTTGCTCAAGAGGTGTCGAGCGACATTATTGTCACCGCATCACGAGACCCGCAACGCGTCCGTTCTCCCGCTATCATCCTTGACCGTGAGGCGATTGACGACCGTGCGCCCGCGGCCATAGCCGATCTATTCCGCTCGGTGACCGGCGTGTCGCTCCGCGTTAATTCGCGTGGGGAATCTGTCGTGCGGGTGCGCGGTGCAGAAGAACGTCAAACGACAGTATTCCTCGACGGTGCGCCGCTTGCGACGCCGTGGGACGGGCGGGTTGATTTGGCGCTGTTACCCACTGGCTTGATTGGTTCGGTCGGGATCGTCAAAGGTGCATCGCCGATTGAATATGGCACCAATGCCGTCGGCGGTGTCGTTGATCTACACACAATCACAGCGGGAAACCGCTTTGGCATTCAAGCCGAAGCTCAAGCCGGGACTTACGGCACGGTCAACGCCAGCGCGCTAACAAGTCTTCCCGTCGGCGAAAATTTCTCGCTCGTCGCCGGATTCGGATTGCTAGAACGGGGTGCCGAACGTATCGCCGATCCGCAGAGCGTTCCGTTCGATCCATCCACGTCACGCAGACGCACCAATACCGATTTATCGGCTCGCAGCTTGTTCGTTGCGGGCGGCTATGAAGCCGGGCCATTGGAACTTCGCATCTCCCTGCTCAATTCCGATGTTGAACGTGGGATTGCCGCGCAGGGCGATTTGAATCCCACACTCTCCGCACCGCGTTTCTGGCGCTATCCCGATTGGCACCTGACCCAATTGACCAGCGCGCTGCGCTGGCAGGTGTCAGACGTCGCAACGCTTCGCCTCACTGGCTGGCGGCAATGGTTTGATCAGACAATCGACGCTTACCGTGATGCAACATACACCGCGCTGCGCAACCGCGAAGATGGCAGCGACCGCACATTGGGCGCACGCGCCGTGCTGACGATTGGAACCGGGGCCACAACGCTGCGCCTGTCGGGCAATGCGCAAACCTCAACGCATGTCCAGATTGACTCGCGCACCACGACGGGACAGGCGCTGGACTATATCGCCAGCCCCGCGCTTGCCTATCGCCAGCGGCTGTTCTCGGGCGGCGGCGAGGTCGATCATAAATTTAGCGACGTTCTGAAGGCCACCATCGGCGTTAGTGTCGATCATGCCGAAACTCCGCTTACGGGCGACAAGCCCGCGCAGCCATCAGCGACTTCGTTGGGGTTCCTTGGCGCACTCCGCTGGACAGCGTCGCCGACACTCGATGTCACAGCATCGCTCGGCCGCCGCAACCGCTTCCCGTCTCCGCGCGAATTGTTCGGCGAGGCGCTGGGACGCTTCCTCCCCAATCCTGACC
>JANOXQ010000150.1:0-15731 GCA_031418495.1 Sphingomonadales bacterium | reverse complement strand
AGCGCGGCAATCCAGTAGCGCACTGGATTGCCGCGCTGCGCTCGTGGGTGACGATGGGTACTGTTGCCTACCGGTGGCACCGGCACTGATGAGGATGACGCTTGGGCGGGCGCTTTGGATAGTAAGTTGAGCTGCCTGTGGTGATGGTTTCGTAATACACCTTGGTCGTCGTGGTTGTCGTCGTGATCGGCGCGACGGGGATGTAGTTCACCGTTGTGAAGCTTTCATAGCCGCCGTGGCCGTGATGCCCGTTCCAGCCGCCATGGCTCCAATGTGGGCCGCGAGGCGGGTAGCGATGGCTGCCGTGATGACGCCCCTTGCCGCCGCGTGTTGCCTCACCAATGGCAAGCCCTGCCAGCGCGCCAACGCCGCCGCCGATCAGCGATCCGGCGAGCCGTTCGCCTTTGCCCGCGATCAAATTACCTGCAACCGCGCCGACTGCGCCGCCGATCAGCGCGCCACCGATGCTGCCGATTGCACGGCCAACGCCGCCACGTTTGCGATCACGATTTCGGTCAAAATCGCGCGCATCTGGACGGCGGCGATCAAATCCGCCTTCATCAAAGGAGGTGCCCGGGCCGCTTGCAAACTGTCCCTGATCAAAGCGGTTCCAGTCAACGCCCTTCACAACATCGGCAACACGGCCAGTGCTATCGGTCAAAACGGCATCGTCATAATAGCGTGACCAGCCAAAATCATCCTGCGGCGCGGCGAAACCATAGCGCGCATAATCATCAATGTAATATTGCGGCTGCATCCAGAACGACGGCAGGATCGCACCCCGCACAAGTGGTTGATATGCGTCAGGAACGCCCTGAGCGCCGACCCAGCCACTACCCTGAAGCGGCGGCAGCGCGGGAAGCGATGGCAGTGATGATGCCGAGGTTACAGTCTGCGTTGTAGACATCGCCTTGCCCGACTCGCCAGCGGCAAACGCCGTGCCTGATGTTGCCATTATCGCCAGTGCCGCGACTGAAATCCCCAACTTTTTCATCAAGTTACTCCCCGAAAACAAACCATCTGCGGCACAATCTGCCAAAATCCGCATAATGTTTAACAGTTTCGTAACCATCTGAAAACGTCTGTAAGTGGTTAATCGCGTCCCAGCTTGGCGCACAGGCGCGGCGCGAGTAGCTTTACCAATGCCTCACACCCGGCGGCATCCTCAGCATCGAACCGCGCGAGCGTCGGACTATCGAGATCAAGCACGCCGAACAGCACGCCGTCATGGACAATCGGCACTACAAGTTCGGAAAGGCTCGCCCCGTCGCAAGCGATGTGACCGGGGAAGGCATGGACGTCATCAATCAACTGCGTTTGCCGCGCCTGTGCCGCTGTGCCGCACACGCCTTTGCCAATTGGAATGCGGATGCACGCAGCCTTGCCCTGAAACGGACCGAGGACAAGCTCCCCCTCTACCATCCGGTAAAACCCCGCCCAGTTAATATCAGGCAGATATTCCCAGATTAGCGCCGCCGCATTGGCCATATTGGCAATCGGATCAGGCTCCCCCGCCGTCAGCGCGTCCATCGCGGCGTGGAGATCATGATAAAGCTCGGCCTTGCAGGCGTCGCGGACATCAAATTGAAACATCAGTCCATACTCACTTTCCCGCGTCCTTTTTTAACGTCGCCGCGTATGATTTTGCCGGTTAGCCGCTTTTCTTTGGCGGCTTTTGAGGGCTTGGTTTTGATCCGCCTGACTGGAACGATATGGGCCTTGGTAATCATCTCGGCAAGGCGCGCACGCGCATCGGCGCGGTTTGCCTCCTGGGTTCGGAAACTCCGCGCAGTGAGGACGATCTCACCGTCATTCGTCCATTTGCTGCCCGCAATCACTTTCAGGCGTGCATAAACAGACGCCACCAATCGCAGTGCGAAAACATCAACCCTGATCTGCACTGCCGTCGCGACCTTGTTGACATTCTGCCCGCCGGGGCCGGTTGCCGCGAGGAACCGCTCCTCAAGCGCATCTTCAGGAAGGATGTAGGGTTCGGCCATATCAGTGCTTTAGCGGTTCAGGCCGTGCGCTTCAACTTGACCAGAGCTTGATCAAGCGCCTGCAAAAATGCCGAGCGATCCGCCTTTGAAAATGGCGCTGGCCCACCGATGGCATCGCCGCCTGCACGCAAATCGGCCATGATCGCACGCGTGGCAATGGCACCGCCGATTGAGTTTGCGGTGAAGGGCTTACCCGTAGGCGCGATTACGGTTGCTGCGGCCTTCAAACACCGATCAGCGAGCAAAATATCAGTGGTTATGACGATGGTATGGGCGCCCGCTGCTTCGGCGATCCAATCATCAGCGGCGTCAAACGCATCGTTCACCACCGTCCGCGTGATCAGTGGATGATCAGGAATGCGAAAATGACTGTTGCTGACGATCATCACGGGCACTTCGTGACGATACGCCGTGCGGTAAATCTCCTCCTTCACCGGGCATGCGTCGGCATCAACGAGGATTTGCACGCTCATTCGGGTGGGCTGAACCCAGCCGCTGCAAATCGTTCGGGTAGCGGCGCGCGTGCTTCAACCGGAGGCTTGCCCTCACGCGGGACAGACAGGAACGCGCTGTGGAGCAGCATCGGCTCACCCGCCTTGCCGTAAACCGGATCGCCAACTATCGCGGCACGCAGACCGTAAGCCGCGTGTGCCCGGATTTGGTGCGTCCGCCCGGTTTCAGGGATAAAGCGGATCAGCGCGCGTCCATCAATTTCGGCGAGCTTTTCCCAGCGCGTGATCGCACTTTTGCCGCCCTTATCAACCACCATCCGCCAACCACTTTTTTGTGTGCTGAATTTACCAAGCGGCAGATCAATGATCCCTGAAGCCTCTTCAGGAATCCCCTCAACCACCGCAAGATACTGCTTGGTGACTGACTTCGCCTCAAATGCCTGAGCAAAGCGCGCGTGCGCCTTGGGATTGCGCGCGAGCAGCAGGCATCCGCTGGTATCACGGTCAAGCCGGTGAACCGCCGTTGGCCAGCGGCGAAAACCGAACTTTAACCCCTCAACATGGTTTTCAAGGCTGATCGATCCGTCGCGCGGACGATCAACCGGAAGGCCTTGCGGCTTATCGAGGATGATGGCCTCACCATCGATAAAAATAACACAGTCTGAAAGGAGCATAGCCGCGCCATTGCCACGCGGCGCGGCTTACGTCCAGCGAGTCAGATTATTTGGGTAATACCCAGCGGACGCCTTGAACGATGGTTACCTCTCCATTTCTTATATCTGCGTTACTTCTTACGCCTGCGTTTACGATAGACGGCGTAAATAAGCGATGATTCCCAACCAAGCGACAGGTCTGACGATCAAGCGCACTATACCCACTGCTTTCAAGTACAGTGCAGCTTACCGAACCGCGATTGGAAACATGCGTGACCCTAACCCTTACGACACCCTCTTGCTCAAGACGTATCGCCAGCGGAGGATAAAAATCTTCAAAACTCACATTAGCGCCGTTAAGCCCTTGGACTCGCGGCGGCGGTTCAGCGCCGAACGGACGGTACGGAACTGCAGGCGGCGGGTCTGTGTCATTGGTAGGAGTTTCAATTGCAGCTGCTGGAACAGAGGCAACAGGTGGAATCGCCTCAGCAACAGGGTTTAGCTTGGGTAATTCGCACTGTCGGCTCCGCGCGATGAAGGTATCAGGGTCACAACCAATGATTGCTGCACTCTCAACCGAGACGACCTCATAAAAGCGCCCAAAAGGAACCGGCGATGTCTTGCAGATATTGCGACCAAAGCGCGCGATCAGGCTGACACGCGCATCGTAAACCGCGCCCGGTTTTGCGCCGATATTCGCTATCTGCGCTTGAGCACGAGGCGAAAGCTGCACACAACGCTCACCTTTTTCATAAGAGGTGAGTTTTGCGCTGCCAGTTTTGCCGTCAACAACCGCAATCAATCCGCTGTCCTTAGCGACACTCCCCAATGCGATCCCATTAGGCCAGCGCGCATCAAAATCGAAACCAACCAAAGCGATATAGCCAATCGCAATGAGCGGAATAACGACACCTAAAAACCGCCGTAGCTTGGCAGTTGACGCTTCACCGTCTTCCACACCTGCATTATGGGTATCTCTTGGAGCAAGGATCATGACAGCATCACTTCGCTCCCAAGAGCAAATGGCAATTAATTGCTTGGGGCAAGTTTGGTATTGAGCACCCAGCCGGTGTTATCATTCTCGTCAGCGACTTCCCAGAACAGGCCATTCTTATTGCCGGTTGGATACACAATTGCACCTGCTGGAAGCATACGAATAACAGCACCACCGGGGGCCGCAGTTCTGCGCATTGCAACTGGGGTTTGTGCGGTAAAGGTCTTTGCAGGAGCCGCCTCAGCCGTACCAACCGCACCCGGCGTTACAAGACCAAGATCAGTCACCATCTTTGAGTAAGCCTGGATGAACGAGAGCGTTACGATACGACCGATATCGGTATTTTCATAACCGCCACCAACGGCACCAGCGCCGACATTACCTACGCCGAAAAAGCCGCCCGCACCAAAGCTGGTATCCTTCTTAACCGCATAACCGTCAACTACCGCGAGTGTCTCAGTCGTCCGCACATTGGTAAGCGAGAGAACCGTATTTGCTTCAAGTTTTTTGGTCTTGAGGCCGCCAAGCAATCCACCAAGACGTCCGCCAACGACTGCGCCTAAGCCGCCGCCAATGGCGCTGCCGCTAGCATTGCTGTTCGCGCCCTGAATTTCAGCAACCAAAACATAATCAGCCGCCTTAATCTGGCCCTGACCAACATTTGATTTACGCTGAAGGCCAAGGTTGCCGCCAATATCACGCTCACGCTGTGCTGCATTAAGGCCGGTGCCGCGATCAACCAGATTAAAACAGCCCGAACGCTGAACCAACACTTTGAGCAATTTTGCAGGCGGTTGAAGGCTAAACTGTGTCCACCCGTAGGAATCATCGCCGTCCGCAATCGACAATGTGCCGAGTTTGCGCGAGCAACGGGGCACATCGGTGACTGCGGCTTCCTGAAGCTTTTGCCCTTTGGTTGCCTTAGCTTGCTTCGGTTCCTTGGCAGCAAGCGGCGAAATGCCGCCTGCGAGCAAAGCCAAACCTGAAACGACTGTGATGATTTTTTGCACTAAATTTCCCCCAAAACTGCGAATCAAACAAATTTCATAGTTGCTTAAGTCCAGTTAAATATCAATGAAATGGATCACAGGCCATTCGTTTCTACCATCACAAGTTCTGCGCCATTGGTAGTATTGATTGCATACTTACCTTGGCCAAGCGCAACACCGTCTCGCGTATTGATATTAACACCGTTGATTTCAACGGCACCTTCGGACACGACAAGATAGGCACTATTTTTATCACCGACCTCGTGATTGATGGCGCCACCTGCCGTGAGTGTTGCGCCGTATACACGCGCATCTGCATTGATATGGAGCGCGCCTGCATCATCATAGCCGCTCGCCAGCACCGCCCATGCTCCGGCGTGGTCATCCTTGGGAAATTTCTGCATTCCCCAATGCGGTGCTCCGCCGGGTGAACGCGGGTGTACCCAAATTTGAAAAAGCGTCGTTTCTTCTGTTTCAAGATTATATTCGCTGTGCGTCACGCCGCTGCCCGCACCCATCACCTGCACATCGCCCGCTTCTGTCCGTCCAATATTGCCTAGGCTATCCTTATGCGTGATCGCGCCGCTGCGGACATAAGTGATGATTTCCATATCGCTATGGCTGTGCGGAGCGAAGCCTGTGCCGGGCGCAATAGCATCATCATTCCAGACGCGAATATTGCCCCATCCCATGCGCGCTGGATCATGGTATCCTGCAAAACTAAAATGGTGGCGGGCATCAAGCCAGCCGTGGTTCGCCGCACCAAGGGTGTCGAATTTGCGAATATCGATCATGATTTTTCTCACATCGGCGGGTCAGAAAAAATATGGCCGCCGGACACAAGATATGGGAGTCACCCCTCTAAAAAGCAACTACCCACTGTGCCAAAATCCTGTTGACTCGAGACGACTCGTGGAGTCAGGCCGATTAATCAGAAATTAACCTTTTACGTTCAGAGATTATGTGGTTAATAAAGAACGTATCGTCGTGTCGTCATATGGACGGTACGTCACAAATTTCGGGGACTATTCCATGCGCGTATTGCTGATCGAAGATGAACCAACAACGGCCAAGGCCATTGAGTTGATGCTGAGCAACGAAGGCTTCAACGTCTATACCACCGATTTGGGCGAAGAAGGCCTCGATCTTGGCAAGCTATATGATTACGACATTATCTGTCTTGATCTCAACCTCCCCGATATGCACGGCTATGACGTGCTCAAGAAACTGCGCGTCGCTAAGGTGCAGACGCCGGTACTGATCCTGTCAGGCATCAGCGAGATGGACAGCAAAGTCCGTTCATTCGGCTTTGGTGCCGATGATTATGTAACTAAACCATTCCACCGCGAAGAGCTGGTTGCGCGTATTCACGCAGTTGTCCGTCGTTCGAAGGGCCATTCACAGTCGGTCATCCGCACTGGCAAACTCGCAGTGAACCTTGACGCTAAAACCGTCGAAGTTGATGGCAGCCGCGTTCATTTGACCGGCAAAGAATATGCAATGCTTGAGCTGCTTTCGCTGCGCAAGGGCACAACGCTGACCAAGGAAATGTTCCTCAACCACCTGTACGGCGGAATGGACGAACCCGAACTCAAGATCATCGACGTTTTCATCTGCAAGCTGCGCAAGAAATTGTCGCTGGCCTGTATGGGTGAAAATTATATCGAAACCGTCTGGGGCCGTGGCTACGTGCTGCGCGAAGCCGAAGAGATGGAAGGGCTGGCTGCGGTCGCCTGATAGAAATTCTACCCTGAATTGTAAAAGGGCCAGTGAAGCAAATACTTCACTGGCTTTTTTTATTGCAAAAATTCCAACATTGCCCGTCCCAAATCGGGCTTCACCACCGCGCTCATATGATTGCCGGGGACGACAGAGAGCGTTGCATCGCTTAGCTCTGCCGCCAGTGCTGGCCCTGACCCATTGTCATCATCGTCCGCGCCGACCAGCACTTGCACCGGCATTTTCCAGCGACGGATCGCCTCAATCGGCGTGTCAACGAAGGTATCGAGTATCCGTGCAAGCGCCACAGGATCGCCACCGGTAGTTTTGAGAAATGCCTCGGCCATCCATTCAGGTGAGCCGCGCGGATGCGACCCAAGCCCATCAAAAATGTTGCGGAAATGCGCCGCGCGCCGTCCGGTATTCACAAGGCCGTCAAGCCCCATGCCCGAGATAATCACGCGTCCTGGCGTCGCTCCTTTGACGAGCATCCGCGCCACCGTCCGCGCGCCAAGCGAATAGCCACCAAGATCATAATCAGACAGACCAAGCGCTGCGACCAGCGCCAGCGCATCATCAGCCAGCACATCCTTTGGATAAGCGGCAGCCTCATGTGGCTTATCGCTCTCACCGTGCGCGCGCAGATCGGGCATAATCACGCGGAAGCCCGCACCGGCGAGCAGCGCGGCGTGGCCATATTTGATCCAATTGGTCGCCGCATCGGAGAAATAGCCGTGGAGCAGAAGGATCGCCCTGCCCTCACCCATTTCATGCACCGCAATCTTGGTTCCGTCAGCGACGTTGAAATATGAAACGCGAAGCTCAGACATCGGCATTTTTCCATCGTTCAACTAGTGGCGCATATTCATCGGCCCGGTCGCGCCGAAGCGCGCTTGTATCAATCCACGCTTCATGAATTGACTCAGCACCGAAATGCGCGACGGGAACGAAAGCCGACGGATCATCAAAACTGCCGACTGTGAGATCGAGCTTATCGGAGTCTAAATATTGAAAGCCAATCGGTGTGCCGCACTGCGCACAAAAAGGCCGTCGCGCAATTGGCGAGCTTGCATACCAATCGGGCTCATGCGCCCAGATGACATCAACCGCTTTGAAGCCCTTAAACGCTATCGATACGCCGCCCGTCGCGCGCTGACACATGCGGCAATGGCACAGATAGGCGTCATCATTCTCAACCTGCACCGTGTAGCGAATGCGCCCGCACTGGCAGCCGCCGGTCATTGCCTTGGTCATTTCAACCCCTCACGCCACTGTGCCAAATTGTCGGGCTGAGTATCAAACGATGGGACATTGGGGTCAAGGCTGATCCCGGCCTGTTTCTTAGATACCCACAAATGCGCGCACGGCGCGATGTGTGCACTCTCATCAAGCGTACCAACCTTGAGCGTAATAACATCCGGCGAAGCGTTTGATCCGTGCCACAGTCGTGTGCCGCATTTGGGGCAGAAAGAGCAGGTCTTGATTGCGCCGCTATACGCGGTGGCGTCGAATGAAGCGGGAATGCCCGTGACGGTAAGCCGATCAAACGCGACGACAACCGACATCGAAAAGGCACTTGCAGACTGTTTTTTGCATTCGCCGCAGTGGCACGCATAGGCGGGCGGTATCGCGCCGCTTAACGTATAGCGGATCGTTCCGCACTGGCAGCCGCCGGTTGCAAGGTGATTCATAAACAGATTGATAGAATTGCCCCCATTCCGGGTCAAACGCCATCGATAGGCTTGACAATAATAAGCATAGTTATAAATAATAGGCTTATGAACGAAACGATTGCCTTTGTGCTCGCCGATGTGTCGCGTCTGATGCGCCGGTCATTTGATCAGCGCGCGCGTTCGATTGGCGTGACGCGCGCACAGTGGCGTGTGATCACAATGCTCGCGCGCCATGAGGGCATTAATCAAGGCGGGTTAGCGGATTTGATCGAGGTTGAGCCGATCACCCTATGTCGCATGGTAGACCGCTTGGCCGAGGCAGCATTGGTTGAGCGCCGTCCCGATCCCAATGATCGCCGAGTCTGGCGCTTATTCCTAACCGATAAAGCGCGCGCGTTACTGAGCGATCTGAAGCTGTTGGCAGCAGACCTTACCCAAGAAGCGATGGACGGCATCACACCAAAAGAGCAGGAACAACTTCGCATTTTGCTTGAAGCCATCCGCACAAATTTATCGCGGCCGGTTCCCGAGGTGGCAAATGGCTGATGCCGATCCCCAATTCACTGGCCACAAAATGCTCGCTGAGAAACCCAAGCGTCGCTGGCCGCGCCTCGTTGCCATGCTGTCGGTGCCAGTGCTTCTTACCGGAGCAGGCGGATATTATTACATCACCAACGATCATTATGTGTCCACCGACAACGCTTATGTTCAGCAGAACAAGGTTTCGATCAGCGCTGAAGTCGGCGGTCGGATTATTGAAGTTGCGGTCAAAGAAAACCAGCACGTCAAGGCGGGTGACCTCCTGTTCAGAATAGATCCTGAACCCTTCAGGCTGTCAGTCGCGCAAGCCAATGCCGCGATTGCCAATGCACAGGTGCAGGTGATTGGACTACGTACAAATTTGCAGGGCAGTAGTGTTGATATTGCGAGTGCGCGCGAAGATGTTGCCTTTTTTGAAAAGGAATATCGTCGCCAATCTGAACTCATGCAGCGCGGTTTCACCACCAAGGCGCGGTTGCAGTCGGCCGAACATGCGGTAAGCGAAGCCCGTAGCAAGCTCGCCTCCGCCGAGGCCGAGGCGCAAATGGCGCGCGCTGCGCTGGCCACCGGGTCTGCCGCACCCGGCAATGCACCCGCAATCATCGCCGGACAAGTGCAGCGGGAAAAAGCACAACTTGATCTATCGCATACCGAGATACGCACCCCCCTTTCAGGGATTATTAGCCAAGCCGACCGACTGCAGGTTGGCCAGATGCTGGTGTCTGGGCTTCCTGCTGTAAGCGTAGTTGGCATCGATCAAACATGGATTGAAGCCAATTTTAAGGAAACTGACCTCTCGAACATGCGCGTCGGCCAGAGTGCAACGATAAAATTTGATGCCTATCCAGAACTCAAGCTGACAGGTCACGTAGCAAGCATAGGTGCTGGGACAGGCTCAGAGTTTTCTGTGCTCCCGGCGCAAAACGCTAATGGAAATTGGGTAAAAGTGACCCAGCGTGTTCCTGTACGTATCGCGATTGAGGGCACACCAACGCGCACAATGATCGCGGGGCTTTCAGCCAACGTCAGGATTGATACCGATAGCGATCGGAAGTAATCGCGATGGGTGAAGCTGCGCTGCCTGTCAAACATAAGGGCTTATTAACGCTCGCCGTGATGGGCGCATCGATTATCCAAATCCTCGATTCAACAATCGCCAATGTTGCAATCCCGCACATGCAAACAAGCCTTGGCGCGACCCAAGACTCTGTGACGTGGGTGCTAACAAGTTACATCATCGCAAGTGCGGTCTCGATCCCGATCACCGGATGGCTGTCTGATCGCATTGGATCGCGCCGGCTGTTCTTGCTTGCGGTCACCGGGTTCATAATAACGTCAATGCTGTGCGGGGTGGCGACGAACCTAACCCAGATGGTCATTTTTCGCATATTTCAGGGCATTTGCGCCGCTTTTATCGGCCCACTCTCCCAGACTATCCTGCTCGATATAAATTCGCCTGAGCGCGCGCCCAAAGCCATGGCAATGTGGGGCATGGGAATAATGGTTGCCCCGATATTGGGGCCAGTAATTGGAGGTTGGCTGACCGAGAGTTATAATTGGCGCTGGGTGTTTTACATCAATCTGCCGATCGGTATTCCGACATTGCTGCTGCTATGGTGGCTGCTGCCTTCACGTGCGCTGGTTCGGCGGCGACTTGATTTGTTGGGTTTTTCGATGCTGGCAATTGGGCTGGCGACGTTGCAGTTGATGCTTGACCGGGGCCAGCATGTGGACTGGTTTCAATCATGGGAAATCTGGATCGAATGTTTAATCGCCGTCTCGGCGCTGTGGATGTTTTTGATACAACAATTCACCGCCGAAAAGCCGATGTTTAGCAGAAGCCTAATTGGCAATCGCAACTTTATAACCGCGCTTGGGTTTATGGTTTTGATCGGTATGATGATGTTTGGTATTTTCGCATTGTTCCCGCCAATGCTACAAAGCCTTTTTGGCTATACCGTGCTTGATACTGGCCTATTGCTTGCGCCGCGCGGGGTCGGCATTTTGGCCAGCATGTTCATCGCGTCGCGTTTAACCGGCAAGTTGGACGCACGAATTATCGTTGCAACCGGGTTCATTCTGACAGCCTATTCGCTGTGGGAAATGACGCAATGGTCGCTAGAGATGGACTGGCACCCAATTGTACTGACCGGCCTTATTCAGGGGCTTGGCATGGGCTTCGTGTTTATCCCAATGAACGCGCTCGCTTTTGCAACGCTTGCGCCCGATCTCCGTACCGACGGGTCGAGCTTACTTTATCTCCTACGCAGCCTTGGCGGTAGCATGGGAATATCGGTGATGACCGCGACGCTGGCACGCAATATCCAAGTCAGCCATGAGGATTTGGCTGGACATGTTACTGCCTATTCAATGTCGTCGGTTGATCCATCAAGTGCCGATCGGCTTGGTTCAGCGGGAGAAGCAGCCTTGCGTATCCTTGATGGTGAAATCACCAGACAAGCTGCGATGATTGCTTATCTTGATGATTTCATGCTGATGATGTTTGCAGTTCTGGTCTGCATTCCGTTTGTGTTGCTTCTCAGGCCCGCGTCGCCTCCGCAGGCCCGATAATCAGCCTTTCTTGAGATGCTTCCGCCCCAACAGTTCGGCAATCTGTACGGCGTTGAGTGCGGCCCCTTTGCGCAGATTATCCGACACGCACCAAAGTGCCAGGCCGTTATCGACCGTTGAGTCTTCGCGCACGCGGCTGACGTAAGTTGCAAAATCTCCGACGCATTCGACAGGGGTGATATAGCCGCCATCTTCGCGTTTATCGACGAGCATGACGCCAGGCGACTCACGCAAAATGCTTTGCGCTTTCTTGGCCGAAATCTCATTTTCAAATTCGATATGTACCGCCTCTGAGTGGCCGACAAACACTGGCACGCGCACGCACGTCGCGATCACCTTGATCTTGGGATCGAGGATTTTCTTGGTTTCCACAACCAATTTCCATTCTTCACTCGTTGAGCCGTCATCAAGGAAATCGCCGCAATGGGGGATGACATTGAACGCGATTTGCTTGGTGAACTTCTTCGCCTCCGCACTGTCACCCACGAAGATATTGCGCGACTGTTCAAACAGTTCATCCATGCCCTCTTTGCCAGCGCCAGAAACCGACTGGTACGTCGCCATGCTCACGCGGAGAATTTTCGCATAATCATGCAACGGCTTGAGCACGACCATCAACTGTGCGGTTGAGCAATTGGGATTGGCGATAATGTTCTTGCGCTTATACCCGGCAATCGCGTCGGGATTTACCTCAGGCACGATGAGCGGAACATCGGGATCCATCCGGTATAGCGAGCTATTATCGATGACAACGCAGCCCGCCGCTGCTGCAATCGGCGCATATTTAAGCGTGGCTTCGGAGCCAATCGCGAACAACGCGATATCCCAGCCCGTCCAGTCAAAATTCTCAATATTTTGAACCTTGAGCTTGCGGTCAGTATCGCCAAATTCAACATGGACACCTTGGCTCCGCGACGACGCAACAACCGCGATCTCATCAATTGGAAATTCGCGCTCAGCCAATATGTTGAGCATTTCGCGCCCAACATTTCCGGTGGCTCCTGCGACAACAACTTTATAACCCATGATAATACTCCATTGATAATCTAATCAGGCTGGGACGGCGTCAAACGCCATCGTGAGCCGGTTGGACTGGCTTTCAAACGGCACCGTGCCGTGCCAGAAATAGGATGGAAACAGAACGAGCCGGCCAGCGCGAGGAATCTCTACCCGGCGCGGTTCAAGATCAAGTCCGAACGCAGCATCAGGCACACCAAACGTCAGCGCACCTACTTGCGACGTGCCGACTTCAGGCGGAAGTGTCAGGTAAAATGCGCTGCTGAGCCAGCCAGATTGATGGATATGATTGGTGTGAAACCCACTACTCGCGAGCCGAACCGACCATGAACCCGCGAATTTGATCTGTCCTGAGTTGCGGCGCAGAAAAGGATGTGTCTCATCTTGTGGCAAGCGTGGCAGCATTGATGCAACCGCCTGACGGACATGATCAGCAAAACCGCGCATGTCGGGATTGCGCTTCTCAAATATGTTCCCGCGTGTCTGGGTGCCGCCGCGCAGCGATTGTTCGGCGGGATGCGCCATTGTGGTATGAAGCTGTTCAACCGAGGCGCGCAGTGGCCCGAACCAAGCATCAGCCTCACCCGCATCTTCGGGATCAAGATCAACCGACATCACCAGCCGCTCATAATCGGCAAGCCACGCCTCACGCGGATCATTCAGCAGACGCCAGATAATCGTTAGATATGACCAGCCAAATTGATCAAGCGGCGCAAGCTCTGTTGCGCGCTGGGCGTGGGCTTCGGCCTTCTTGGGCTCGCCGAGTATCAACAGTGTATGGCATAAATGCGCATGGATTGAGGCGCTGTCAGGCGATGTCGTTGCTAACCCTTGCAGCAGCGCAAGCGCGCCCTTGGGGTTGCCACTGCGGCCAAGCGCGGTTGCCTTCGCGAGGGTAAATTCTGGCTGTACTCCAATCGCGGTTTCAGCATCATGTGCCCAGCTCAAAAGTTGCACGTTATCGCCGACATCTTTCGCTGCTGACAGCGCAGAATGCCACAGCACCGATGACACCGGCCCACTGGCCAGCGCGCGTTTATAACTTTCAAGCGCAACATCGGCCACGCCCAATTGAGGCATCAGCCGCGCGAGCGTTTCATGCGCGTCGAGATGTTCGGGTACGGCCTTCACCACCTCATGATATTGGCCAACCGCTTCATGAAAACGACCAAGCTCGGCAAGCAAATGCGCGCGGATTGTAAAACTTTCGGGGGCCATTGATCCAAGCGCAATCGCGAGTTCAATCTGTTCAAGTGCGGCCTCAGTTTGGTCAGCGCTGCGCAGCGCGGCCCCCATATTATGGCGGCTGCGCGCATCACGCGGGTCGATCAGGATCGCCTCATGATAATGTTTGATCGCTCCGTCGGGATTGCTGCGCTTCTGCTCAAGCAGACCGCGCGCGTTGCGAACGGCGGTGTTGGCTGGCGCGATCTTTTCCGCCCTCTCAAACGCTGAATGCGCATGGTCAAGCCAACCCGCATTCATCGCGGTCAGCCCAAGATTGAACAGCGGATCAGGCGAGTGCGGATCAAGCGTCGCTGCCCGTTCTAATGCCGCAAACGCACCGTGAAGATCACCAAGATCACCAAGCAAATTACCGTATGTCAGCCAGATTGATGGTGCCTTGGGGGCCTCTTTCACTGCATATTCGAGGAAATCGCGCGCTTCACCTGTTTCGCCCACTGCGATCATGATCAGCGCAAGCAAATGGACAACATCGGGGTGTCGCAACTTCTCATCGGACAAAGTCGCAAGCTTTGCCCGCGCACCTATGGCATCCCGCGATTGCAAAAGCGCATAGGCGTCCTGGAGCAGCGTTATATCAGTAGGAGTGAGCATTTATCGCGCCTTTGGCTTTGCGGTGGTGCGGTCAAGAAAATCGAGGATGCCGTTCCACAGATGGACGCTAACCTTCGGCCCGGCGACGCGGTGCGTTTGGCCTGGATAAACCATTGTTTCAAACCGCTGTGCGTTGCCCTGAAGTGCTGCCATAAGCGACGTTGAATGATCGAATACGACATTATCGTCAGCCATCCCGTGAATCAGAAGCAATGGATCAGCGATCTTGGCCGCGTGCGGCACAACATTTGATGCCTTATACGCCTCGGGCACCTTGCGGGGGTCACCCATGTAACGCTCGGTATAATGTGTGTCGTAAAGTTCCCACTTGGTGACAGGGGCACCACTCACGCCAGCTGCAAACGCACCCGGAGCCGCCTCAAGCAGCTTGAGCGTCATATAGCCGCCGTATGACCAGCCGTAGACGACAATGCGGTCAGGATCGACGAACGGCTGCTGTTTGAGCCACGCAACGCCGGTCATTTGATCGGCGACCTCAACGCTGCCCATGGCTTGATGGATTTGATCCTCAAACGCCTTCCCACGATCAGGCGTACCGCGCCCATCGACTGAAAACACGATCCAGCCGCGATCAACCAGATATTGCTGGAGCGCGCCGCCCCAACCGCCCGTCACTTGTCGGCCGGCCCCTGGGCCGCCGTAAACTTGGACGAACACGGGATGACGCTTGCCCGGCTCTGACTTTGGACGAAGCAATTTGGTTTGGAGGATGCTGCCATCTGCCGCTTTGATCGTGCCAAATTCAGGCGTCACGTGGCTCGCGAGATAGGGCGCATAAGGGTGTTTTGCGCCGAGCTTATTTTCCTCAATCCAACTGATCATTTTCCCGCGCGCGTCAGCGAGGAAAATCTGTTCGGGCTGGCTTGGGTTTGATCGGCGGATGATCGCACGGTTAGCGGTTTTGTTCATTGTGACATCGTGCCACCAGTCAGCCGGAGTAAGCTGGGATATCGCGCCGCCTTTTAGCGGTACTGAGAACAGATGCTGCTGCGTTGGATTGCCCTTATTTCCGGTGAAGCTAATGATGCCAGCCGCCTCATCAACACCGACCACAGCGCGCACCATCCAATCGCCCTTGGTAAGCTGCGTCCACGCGCCCGCATTCCAGCGGTAGATATGGTTGAAGCCATCGCGTTCGGACGTCCAGAGAAGATTGCCATCCTTCAAAAAGCGCAGATTTTCATGGAGATTGAGCCATGTTTTTGCAGTTTCTGTGAAGAGTATCCGCGCCGCGCCGCTCGCGCCGTCAACCTCAAGCACATC
>JANOXQ010000149.1:0-30892 GCA_031418495.1 Sphingomonadales bacterium | reverse complement strand
CCAGCCCTCAAAACCTTCTATCAACGCCTCATCGACAACGGCAAAAAACCCATCGTCGCCCTCACCGCAACAATGCGAAAACTCATCACAATCGCAAACGCCAAAATCAGAGATGCACAAATCATCTGAGTTGATGACGATCTGGTGATCCTGCCCTAACCGCCCTCTCCCAACCTCAAGCCGCTATCTTCTCCGGATGCGTCAAATCACTTGCCCCGTCAGAAGCCCCGCAACCGAAATATCTTCGTCTATCGCGTCCCAGTGCATCCCGCGTCGGCTTTGCTCATAATCCTTACGCTCGGCTTTAGTGGCGTGGAGTAGGCGTGGAAACCATGCGAGCGGAATACCAAGTGTGCGGCCATCATCAAGCTCAACCCACATGCAATCATCGTCAAAGCCGAGCGATTTAGGAGAAATAGTCATTCCAAGCTCCCTCAAGGTTGGGTTACGGTGTCAGTTTAGTTTATCCTCAAACCCAGTCCGCCCCACTCAAACCCGATCCCTATCAACAGGCGCTTCATCCCCCGCCCCATCCAGAAACGACAGAAAATCATCGCGGCTGGCATTTTTTGCGCGGGTCTTGAAAAAACTTTCGGTATCGAGCGCGGACAATTTCTCCGCCACCGCCACATTGATGAACTGGTTGAGGCTGGTGCCTTCGGTAAGCGCGAATTTTTCGGCCGCCGTTTTGAGCGATGGCTGCAAACGCAGCGAATAATTGGCCTTTGTCATGTCAGTTTCCTTAATGCTTCATTGGGTCGGATCACGTCGATGCCAAAGCGTTTTGCAGGCCCGAAGTGGCGGATGTTGAACGTTACAATTGCATCTGCTCTGCCATTGATGGCGGTTTCCAATACCATTTCGTCGGCAACATCGCCGAGTTGCGGTCGCCAGAGATAATGAAACCGCACTGGCGAAACAAGGACTGCCAAGTAATCCAGAAACCTCGTCACTTGCGCACGGGACATCCCGCTCGCCAGCAGATGTTCGGCTCGAGTCAGCACCGCCTCATATTCAAGAAACAGTGGCACGCTTGCCAGCATAACAAACGCTTGGCCGTCAACGTGTCGCAGCAAGGCGTTTGAGGCGCCCGTCCGGCTTCGCCGTGCGGCAACCAACACGTCTGTATCTATCACTAAACGTTGCATCCCACAGGCAATATCATATTGCAGGGAAACATCAAGTCTTCAACGCGTATAGCTGATTCCAATCAGCAGGACTTTCCTACACACAATGATCATGATATGTTCTAGTCATGATAAATGTTTTTCCCTCTCAAGCACTCCCTCAACACCTAACCGCGCGGTATCCGTTCTGCCAATCATTCCAAATTTGCAGGGCTGGCGAACATACGGATTCAGTGTCAACTTCCTGAGTTTTCCGGGGTTTTTGGGAAGTGGGTGTGTGGCTTCAAAATAGCGTCTCTTGCACAGCGACGCGTCGCGCACGGAGGGTGTTTGCTTACTAATCCCGTTTGGTTCGCGCGTGTCGAGAACCAAACGGGAAGGGGGGATTAGCTCACCTAAACGGCGGCTCGTTAAACGCCCGCAGTTTGCGTGAATGCAGTTTTGCGCCTTCGCGGCGGAGTTCGTTGCAGGCTTCGATCCCGATGCGCATATGTTCACTGATCGCGCGTTCGTAGAAGCGGTTGGCTTGGCCGGGGAGTTTGAGTTCGCCGTGCATTGGCTTGTCTGATACGCAGAGCAAGGTGCCGTAGGGCACCCTAAACCGGTACCCCTGTGCGGCGATGGTCGCCGATTCCATGTCAATGCCGATGGCGCGGCTCTGGCTGAAACGGAGCGCGGATTTGGAATAGCGCAGCTCCCAATTGCGGTCATCGGTGGTGACGATCGTGCCAGTGCGCAGCCGCGCCTTGAGCGCTTCGCCGCTTTCGCCCGAAACGGTCTGCGCCGCACGCGCCATTGCTTGCTGAATCTCGGCAATCGGCGGGATCGGAATTTCGGGTGGGAGGACATCGTCAAGCACATGATCATCGCGGAGGTAGGCGTGGGCGAGGACATAATCGCCAATCCGCTGGCTCGCGCGCAGCCCGCCGCAGTGGCCGATCATCAACCATGCCTCGGGGCGCAGTACTGCGAGGTGATCGGTAATCGTCTTGGCGTTCGACGGGCCGACGCCGATGTTGACAAGCGTGATGCCGTTGCCATCAGGCGCAACCAAGTGCCACGCGGGCATTTGATGCCGCCGCCACGCACTGTCAGCCACTGCATTTTGCGATCCCGACGTGCTATCGGTGATCGCCAAGCCACCGGGGCAGGACAGCATAGTGTAAGGCGTGTCGCCCCCCAATTGGGTCGATGCCCAAGTGACAAACTCATCAACATAACGGTGATAGTTGGTGAACAGCACATAGCGCTGAACATGTTCAGGCGCGGTGCCCGTGTAATGCCGCAGGCGGGCAAGCGAGAAATCGGTACGCAGCCCGTCAAACAGCGCGAGCGGCATTGGCACACCGTCTGCGCCGAGGTGAATTCCGTCGGCCACTTCATCGCCGATATGGGCGAGCTCAGTCGCGGGAAACCAACGGGCAAGGTCAATCGCGCGGACGTCGCCAAATTCGGTGCCCGCATCAAGGACGTAGGGGAAGGGGATTTCCTGCCGCCCGGCACGCGCCTCAACGGTAACGCCGTAATCCTGAACAAGGATGTTGATCTGCTCGGTCAGATAGTCGGCGAAAAGCTTGGGCTTGGTGATACTCGTCGCGTAATGGCCGGGGCCAGTAAGTCGCCCGAACGAGCGCTGCGGCTCTGCATTGCCAGCATCGCCGCTCCAATGAATGTGGATTTCGGGATAGGCAAAGCTGCCATCGTCGCGCCACGCCGGATCGGGCAGGGTGCCATCGGCGATATAGGTTTCGATTGCGGTACGCAGTTTGGTAACTGCAGTTTTGAACAGGACTTCAAGCTCGGCAACGATGGCCTGCCCCGTGGTGCTTTTTCTCTCTTGTGTCATGTCGCATGCGATACGGCGGAATTATGAATGGAGCAAGGCAGCGGTTACCGCCCGTTGTTTGCAACCAGATCAATCGAACTACCAGCGCCTGCTGGTTGGATGATCGCATAGAACGCCGCGCCGTCGCGGTCACGCGTGCCGTTGACCAAATCTTCTTTGCCTTCGCCGCTGTGCGACGCTGTAAAACCAGCGCGGCGAGCAATGGTAAGATAATAGTCAATCATCGCCTTGGGCGCGGCGGTCGTGCTGTAGGTAACGGCGCGAAGGCGGCAGTTGGCTGCATCGCTGCCTGCCGCTTCAACCACCCGAGCGCGCGGGTATAGCGGCAAATCGGAGGGAAGGCGATTGGCGAACTCCATCGAATATTGCACATCAAGCACGCAGCCGTTGAATTTGTCCTTGCTGAGCCGCGCTTGTTGTTCGGCAAGCGATCCAAGCGTCTGGCCCGCACCCGTGCCATCAGGCGCATTTGGATCAAGCGGGACGGGTGCCTGAAAAGGCTCTGCGGGTGGGCGGATGCTATCTTCATTCGATTGCGAGGCGAGCTTTGGATCGACCATGATTTGATCTTCAAGCGCAGCTGATAGCGCAGGGTCAGCCCCTGTTTTGCCACCGAGTTTGGCATCTAGTTTATCAAGCTCAGCCTTATCGCTTGCACCAGCGCCACATCCAGTGAGCAGCCATGCCGCTGAAATTGTCGCAATCATCGAAGCACGGATCATGGCACAGTCCTTAAAATATGACTGTGGTTATTATCTCGTAAACCTTAGCATAAGATGGCTGAAGAGGGTTAATGCACTCGCTTCACCCCAAAATGCTGACATTTGCCCGGAAATAATCAGCCAGTGACGATTATGGTACCAATGCTGTGTCCGGTTTCTCCGGGGCGGAGGGTGAGCGTGAAGGGATCACCATCTTCGTTGGTTCCCGTCATGCCGGTTGGTGTCGCGGTCAACTTATATTTTGCTGTGTCGACGAGCTTTTCGAGAAACCAAGCCTTGACGACGTCGGGCGTGGCTGGTGAGTCAAAGCTGATGCGAACGGTTGCACTGCCGTCACCCTTAGTGCCAGCAGCGCGCATCACATTATCGACCTTCATCGATAGGATTTTTGAACCGGGATAGAGTTTGGCGCCGTTCATTTCAAAGTCACCGGCATCAAGATTGACTTTAGGCATCGCGATATTTGCCTTAAATCCGGGAACGTCGATGGCGACTTCGCCAGTCTTACCATCTGCACTTGCTTTTATTGGTGTGCCCTCATCGGTAACTGAATCAATGCTGATGTCAGTGCCGGGTGTGCCGTCGCCAGCGTTAGAACCGCAACCAGACAAGGCAAGCGCGGCGACCAAAAAACGGTGCATGAGAAAACTCCTTACTGTATTGTTAAATTAATACAGCAAGTGAGGTGCCTGTCAAGCCTGCCCAAGCGGAACCAATCGCACTGGCAGGCCGTCACGCGGCTTAGGGATTGGCCAAGCCTGCCATTTGTCTCCGCTGCCTTGCGGCATTTCGATGCGGTGCGTGCGCAGCATGTGCCACATCAGGATCTTGGTCTGCATATAAGCAAAATGAAGCCCAAGGCACATATGCGCGCCGCCGCCGAACGGCACCCAGGCATATTTATGCCGTGTACGCACTTGTTCGGGTTCAAAGCGCATCGGATCGAATTTTTCGGGCTCAGGCCAATGTTCGGGCATGAAATGGGTGAAGGCAGGGTTGACCCCGACATGTGTGCCAGCAGGAAAATCATAGCCACCAAAGCTGAATGCGCGCACCGCCCGGCGCGGGATTGACGGCACGGGTGCCATCATCCGCAGACTTTCCTTGAACGCATAGTCAGTCAAAACCAGATCATTGATCCGTTCATAAGTTAGATCATCGCCATTGACGCCAAGGCCAAGCATTTCTTCGCGCAGCTTTTCCTGCCACTCGGGGTTTTTGGCGAGCAGCATCACCATCGATGTGGCCGATGATGTGATCGTATCATGCGCGGCCATCATCAGAAAATTCATATGATCGATGATTTCGCCGTCGCTCAGTAATTCGCCCTCATCATTGGTTGCGCGGCAGAACTGACTGAACATATCTTGCGCGCCGCCCGCGCGACGCTTTGGAACTTCCTTGCCAAAATAGTCGAGCAGGAAGTTGCGCCCAGCAACCCCGCGCCCCATTGCAGTTCCGGGGAGCGGAACGCGGACGACACCAATTGATGCCTGAACCATATCAACAAACGCCTTGTTGATCTTGTCAGCCTCTGGCCCCCACGGAATGCCGAGGAAGGAAACGGCGGCGAGATCAAGCGTTAACTGCTTAATTGCAGGGTAAAAACTAATTGGCTTGCCCGCCCACTCGGCGACGCGGCGCGAGATGCCCTCGTTGAGTGAGTTGGCATAAAGCCTCATCGGTTCAGGTTTGAAGGCCACTGAAAGCGTCTTGCGGTGGACGCGGTGCTTATCAAAATCCATTAGCATCAGCCCGCCTGGGAACAGCAGGTTAAGTACTGGCCCCCAGCCTTGTTCAGATGAAAACAGCTTGTCACGGTCAAACATGACAAGCTCATTCGCCTCTGGACCAAGCAGCGCAACGAACCGTCCGCCAAAACTGTTGGCACGGTAAACCGGGCCATGTAGCGCGTGCATTTTTTTGGTGAAGGCGTGCGGGTCTTTGAGCTGCTCAAGCGTGGTGCCAATAACCGGCCATCCATCCTTACCGGGAATATGCTCAATACCACGCTGCCCTTGAAGTGGAGGAAGCCAGTGAGGGTTGGCCTTATAACTGGTAGCGCGCGGGGTGGCATTGGCCATAACATTAAGCTCCGAAAACAAGGTGTGCTGACATTGATGTAAATAATCTAGTCAGCACAGGTTATCAAGAGGTTAGCAGCTTCTAAAGTTGTGCAAGCATATAATCTGCCGCACTGACACGGTACTCGCCCGGCCCTTCAACAAAAAGATGTTCGACCACACCGTCCTTGACGATCATCGCGAAACGCTGACCCCGGCCGCCCATGCCGAACTTGCTGCCGTCCATTTCAAGACCGATTGCTTTTACAAAATCGCCATTACCGTCGGTGAGCATGGTGACCTTACCCTCAACACCGTTAGCCTTGCCCCATGCGCCCATCACGAACGCATCATTTACGGCGGTGCAGGCGATTTCATCAATGCCCTTGGCTTTTAAAGCGTCAGCATGTGCAACAAAGCCGGGAAGATGCTTTGCTGAACAGGTCGGCGTAAACGCACCCGGCACCGAAAATAGTGCAATGCGGCGGCCACCAAAATAGTCCGCAGATGCAACGGGGCGCGGGCCTTCAGCGGTCATTTCGGTAAAGGTTGAGGCTGGTAATGCGGCGCCGACAGAGATCGTCATAAGAATGTCCTTTGTTGATAATGTGTACGTTAATCCGGTAGTGCCCATTTTGTGGCTGGGCAATATGATTACAAGGGTAGAAGCAGTGGACACGCTATATTATGATTACATTAATGGACGAACCGCGATTCCTTTCGGGCCAGCTTCTACTGGCGATGCCCGGTATCGGCGATCCGCGATTTGAGCGCTCGGTCATTGCGATTTGTTCACATGATGAACAGAGCGCACTTGGCATTGGTATTGGCCATATCGTCCCGCAAATAGGGCTTCATAGTTTGCTCAAACAATTTGATGTGCCAACCGATCACATGCCCGACGCACCTGTTTATCACGGTGGCCCGGTTGAGCCGCAGCGTGGTTTTGTGCTCCATTCACTTGATTGGGGTGGGCAAGGGACGGTTGACGTCGCTGGTCGCTGGGGGATGACGGGCACTATTGATGTGCTTCGTGTGATTGGCACTTCTCAAGGGCCGCGACGCTGGCTTGTGTCGCTCGGCTATGCTGGGTGGGGCGAAGGACAACTAGACGGAGAGATGCAGCGCCACGGCTGGCATCTTGCTAACGGTGACGAATCACTGCTGTTTGATGCTGATGTTGATCAGAAATGGGCGCTCGCGTTTGCAAGCCAGGGGATTGATGCGCGACTCCTTGCGAATGAAAGCGGCCACGCCTGACATACAGTTAAAGCACTGTATTTTTAATCGAAAAATGTCTGATATTGTACAAATACGTCACGAGTTTTTTTGACGTAGGGAATGCGTAATGACAAACAAAGCTACGATTATCTTGCTAGCAATTGCTCTTATTCCTCCTCAAGCAGCATTCGCAAGTTCGGCATGTTGGAGCAGCGATGCTGTAGCTGCAGCGAAAATTGTGGATTTTGAAGTTATGCTAGAAATGGCGTCCAATCGTTGTATTTCTGAGATGCCATTTTTGAAAAATCAATATGCCAAATTTAATGAATTAACTTCGTATCATTTTTTAGAATCTAATAAGATACTAAATGAACATTTTCAAAAATCGGATCCCCAAACACAGATAACCGTAAATCACAGAGAATTCATTTTATCTACAAAAAAAACTTATGGAGATATGGCAAATAATTTTAGGTGTGATGAATTCTCTAAATTAATCGATATCGCAAAATTTGAATCATTTTCCAAGCAAAATTTAATAGATTTATCAAATCTAGCAGGAGGTTTACCAACCATAGTTGGAAAGCGTTGCGCTAACCGTATGCGGTTGAATAGGCCTGGCAATGACAAACAGTTCTTAACTGAAAATTAACTTTAATGTAATTCATATGTTGATTATAACGCTGATCCTGATTGTGAAATAACCTTAATAGTTCATCAACCCTAATATTTCACCATTTTTGTAGGTGTCCTGATTTAACTTAATATTTAAGGAAGTCATACAAGGATTTTTCGTTATGGCAGTTGGTTGGAATAAGGTTGTGGCAATTGTTGTTGGTGCCGCACTATCAGTATCCTCAGCAAGCGCGGCCTGCTGGAGCCCCATATCGGTGTCGGCTGCTAAGGTACGTGACTTTGAAGCGATGCTGTCTTCGGCTTCGGTGCGTTGCGGCAAGGAGTTGCCAGCCGCTAAAACGGCTTATGCTAGCTTTGTGACGCTGAGCCGTGCGGCATTTGCCGATGCCAACAAGACTGTGCGCGCCCATTTCGCGGCCGACAACGGCCTTGTCGGATCTTTTAGTTCTTATAACACATTCTTGGCATCAATTGATAGAAGCTATGGTCCAAGTGTGGCTGGACTTGCTTGCAACGATTTCGCCGATTTTGTTAATGCTGCAAATGCCCAAGGCGCGTCACCAGCCGCAATTGCGCGACTTGCTGACGAAGCTGGCGCATCTCCAACGCTGGTCGGCCAGCGCTGTTCAAACCGGATCGCAGCGCCCCGTACAGTTGCGATGCAGCAGGTTGCTGTCAACAAGTAGTCGCATATAAAGAAATCTTTATATTTGCATTTGAGCGAATCCACGGCTAGGGGGCTGGCAAATTCCAACCCTTTCTCTGGAGATCCGACGTGGCGTTCACTGACTATGTAATTGCTGATATCACACAGGCTGATTTTGGCCGTAAGGAAATCAATATCGCCGAAACCGAAATGCCAGGCTTGATGGCCCTGCGTCGTGAATTCGGCGCATTGAAGCCGCTCAAGGGCGCTCGGATTGTTGGTTCGCTTCACATGACAATCCAGACCGCAGTGCTGATTGAAACGCTTACGGCACTTGGTGCCGATGTTCGCTGGGCGACGTGCAACATCTTCTCAACGCAGGATCATGCCGCCGCTGCTATCGCTGCGAAAAACATTCCTGTGTTCGCAATCAAGGGCGAAAGCCTTGCCGATTATTGGGATTATGTTGGCGACATTTTCAATTGGGGTGAAGACACAACCGCTAACATCATCCTTGATGATGGCGGCGATGCAACGATGTTTGCACTATGGGGCGCAAAGCTCGAGCGCGGGGAAACATTTTCTGAGCCAGAAAATGAAGAAGAAGTCGAATTTCAGCGGTCGCTCAAAGCCTTCATCGCGAAAAAGCCCGGTTACCTGACGGCAACGGTCAAAGCGCTTAAGGGCGTTTCGGAAGAAACCACGACGGGCGTACACCGTCTCTACGAAATCGCCAAGAAGGGCGAACTGCCTTTCCCCGCGATCAACGTCAATGACTCAGTAACTAAGTCAAAGTTCGACAATCTTTATGGTTGTAAGGAATCACTGGTTGACGCAATCCGCCGCGCGACTGACGTGATGTTGGCTGGTAAGGTTGCCGTCGTCGCTGGTTTCGGTGATGTTGGCAAGGGCTCGGCCCAGTCGCTCCGTAATGGTGGCGCGCGCGTTATGGTGACTGAAATCGATCCAATCTGTGCGCTTCAGGCCGCGATGGAAGGTTTTGAAGTCGTCACGATGGAAGAAGCCGTTAAGCGTGCTGACATTTTCTGCACCGCTACGGGCAATGCTGACGTCATCACCGCTGAACATATGGCCGCGATGAAGCCAATGAGCATCGTCTGCAACATCGGTCACTTTGATAGCGAAATCCAGATTGCAGCGCTCAGCAATTATAAGTGGACAGAAGTGAAGCCCGGCACCGATCTCGTCGAATTTCCCGATGGCAAACAGATCATCGTCCTTGCCAAGGGCCGCTTGGTCAACCTTGGCTGCGCGACTGGCCATCCGTCGTTTGTGATGTCGGCCAGCTTCACCAACCAAGTGCTCGCGCAGATTGAACTTTGGACGAAGGGTGAGAATTATCACAACCAAGTTTATGTTCTGCCAAAGCATCTCGATGAAAAGGTTGCGATGCTTCACCTTGAAAAACTTGGCGTTCAGCTCAGCACATTGACGGCGAAGCAGTCTGCCTATCTTGGCATCGCGGCAGAAGGCCCGTTCAAGCCCGATCATTACCGCTATTAAGCGTAACAGGTCTTTGAGGCGAGTGGACGGTTCCCATTCGCCTCAACTCGGCTTAAGGGTAGGGGGATGATTGTTCTCGCCCAATTATGCTGACTCTGACGAACACCGTTGCGGTGATGATTGGCGTGTTTTTGGCGCTATGGCTTGCGGTTGCTGTGTGGGCGGTGTGGAGCGGCCTTACCCTGCGCAAACAAGCGGCATTTTCGACCAATCAAGCCGACCGGCTCGCGGCGCTGCTTGAGTCTGCGCCTGCATTGCCATTGATGGTCAAGAATGACGGTCGGATCGAAGCGCCAGAACGGCTTGCTGATTGGCTTGGGCTAGCGAAAATCCCTAACTTTCTGTCTGATCTGACAAGTCCCAATGCTGGGCTTTCAGATGAAGATGCGACGGCGCTTGTCCGCGACGTGGCGACAGTGCAAAAAACAGGGCGCAGTTTTTCCCGCGCACTTCGCGCAAAAGGGTCTTCACGCACTTTGCTCGTGCGGGGCAGCCCGGCAGCAACGCGGCTTGCGGCGAGCGGTGCGGTTATTCTCTGGTGGTTCGATGCGACCGAGAGCCAAGCCGAAATCGGGCGTTTAGGTGAAGAGGTGGCGCGGCTCGGTCTTGCCTTCAATCGTCTCTCGGCGCTTATTGAGGCCTCGCCTGTTCCGATGTGGTATCGCGGTGCTGACATGAAGCTGGCACTGGTCAACAGCGCCTATGTGCGCGCTGTCGAGGGCGAAAATGCCGATGATGTGATCACGCGCGGGCTTGAACTGGTTGATGCAGGCAATGACCTCAATCCACTTGCTGCCGCGATGAAGGCGTTTGAGAAACAGGAGGTTGAAAGTAATATTGCGCCAGTAACGATTGCTGGTGACCGGCGGGCGATGCGGCTTGTTGATGTTCCGCTCGGCGATGCGGGTGTTGCAGGTTATGCTATCGATGTTGAAGATGTAGAGCGCGCAGGCGCTGCCTTCCGCCGTTTCGCAGCGACGCAACGTGACACGCTTGATCGCTTATCCGCAGGCGTTGCCCAGTTCGGGCCTGACCGTGCGCTGATTTTCTGTAATCAACCCTTTGAGCGGCAATTCGCACTAAAGCCAGAGTGGGTTGCCGAGAGGCCCGATTTTGATCGGCTGCTTGACCGGATGCGTGAGGCCGGACGCGTCCCTGAAACGCGCGATTTTCCGGGATGGAAGGCTGAACGGCGCGAGTGGTTTACGGCTCCAGACGGTGCGATTGAGGAAAATTGGATCATCAGCGGCGGTCAGCATTTGCGCCTAGTTGCGCAGCCGCTCCCCGACGGCGGACTGCTCCTGATTTTTGAGGATCGCACCGAACAGGCGCAACTTGCCAGTGCGCGCGATACGCTGCTGCGCGTCCGCACCGCGACGTTTGACACATTGTTTGAAGCGATTGGCGTGTTTGAGGCCGACGGTCGCTTGCATTTATGGAACACCAAATTCCGCGATATCTGGGGTTTTGAAGAGGCGTTTTTCGCCGGACACCCGCATGTTGACGCGCTCGCCGAAGCCGCCGCTGCAAAACTTTCGACATCAGGGCGTGCGGCAATTATTCGTGAAGCCGTCCGTTCAGCAACAGTAGAGCGTACCCAGAAAATTGGGCGGCTGGCGATGAAAGATGGGCGGCATTTTGAATTTGCTGCAGTCCCGCTGCCCGATGGTAACGCCTTGCTTGCACTGCTCGATATTACTGACAGCCGCAAAGTTGAGCGCGTGCTGCGTGACCGCGCCGATGCTCTTGAAGAGAGTGACAAGGTAAAAACTGCGTTCGTCTCTAATATGTCATATGAATTACGTACCCCGCTTACTTCAATCAGTGGCTTTGCCGAAATGCTTGATCAAGGTTTTGGCGGGGCGCTTGAACCTGCGGCTAAGGGTTATGTTACGGCCATCCTTGAATCAACTGGACGCCTGTCAGGTTTGGTAGACCGTGTGCTTGATTTGACGCAGAGTGATGCAGGCAGCCTGCCAATGGAGCGCAAGCCAATCGAACTTGCGGTGCTGCTGCTCGACGCTGCGCGCCATCATAAGCCGGCCGCATCGGAAAAGCGGCTTGATTTTGCGGTTGAGATTGATCCCGGTGTTGGGGCAACGCGCGGCGACGCAAAGCGTTTGCGCAAGGCGTTTGATCATTTGCTTGAAAACGCAATTGCCTTCACCCCGGCAGGCGGACGTGTTCTTTTTCATGCAAGTGGCAATGCCAGTTCTGCACAAATTGTTGTTTCTGATAATGGCCCCGGTATGGATGTGGCTGCACAGGCTGCAGCGCTTGACCGCTTCAGTCGGGTCACTGAAACGCGCAGCGGGAACGCGGCGCTTGGCATTGGTCTGCCGCTTGCAAAACAATTTGTTGAAGCACACGGCGGCACGCTAACGTTGATGTCTGAACCCGGCGAAGGGACGGCCATTTCGGTGGTGCTGCCCCGGTGATATAGCCGTGATTCTATCCGACGCTGCTGCAACCGATGCCGCTGGTCGCGCGCTTGCGCCATTTTTGCGGGTAGGCGATGTTGTCGCACTTTCGGGCAATCTGGGTGCTGGCAAAACGAGCTTCGCGCGCGGTGTTCTCTATGGGCTTGGCCTATTGGAGGAGGCACCGAGCCCGAGCTTCGCGCTCGTCATCCCTTATGCGTTGCCCGATGTGGCGCTGCATGTCTGGCACGTCGATCTCTACCGGCTTGATGACGCGGAGGAGGTTGAGCAACTCGGACTTGATGATGCGCTGATCGATAGTGCGCTGATAATTGAATGGCCCGAACGGATGGGCACGCGGCTTTGGCCTGATGCGCTTAAGCTGCATTTTGAAGCGACTGAGGGCGGCAGGCGCTTGACAGTTGACGCGCCGCCGTCTTGGGAAGCGCGATGTCCGTTTCAATGATTCCGCCCGCTGCCGCACCTGCCTTCCTTGCTGACGCTGGCTGGGGTGGTGCTGAAATACGCCCGCTCGCTGGTGACGCTTCATTCCGGCGTTATTTCCGCGTTCATCACGGTGCCAAATGCGCCGTCCTCATGGATGCGCCGCCGCCGCATGAAGACCCAAAGCCGTTTGTTGCGGTTGCGGAATATCTGACGGAAATCGGACTAACAGCGCCGCGAATTTTGCACCGCGATCTTGAGCAAGGCTTGCTGCTGATTGAAGATTTTGGCGATGCGCAGATGCGTGTTGTTTTGGATAATGATACTTCTGCCGAAACCGCAACCTATTCAGGTGTTGTCGATGTGCTGATCAAACTCCACGGCCATGCACCACCGCCATCGCTTACGAAGCAAAGCGTTGCACTTTTTCTTGACGAGGTTGGCCTGTTTACCGAGTGGTATTGTCCGGCAGTTGATCTTGATGTTGATGTGGCTGGATACCGTGCCGCTTGGGAAAAGGTGCTTGCGCCTGTTATGCAAGCGCTTGAAACGCCAGTGACGGTGCTGCGCGATTATCATGCCGAAAACATCATGTTGATTGACGGTGCTGAGGGCATTTCGCGCTACGGTCTGCTTGATTTTCAGGACGCGCTCTCGGGGCATCCAGCCTATGATCTGGTTTCAATGCTTGAAGACGCTAGGCGTGATGTGACGCCCTCGGTAGAGCGCGCGATGCTTGACCATTATATGGCCGCGACAGATGCCAGCCCCGAATTTGAAACCGCCTATTGGGTGCTCGGTGCGCAGCGCAACACCCGGATATTGGGCGTGTTCTCAAGGCTTTGGAAACGTGATGACAAACCGCGCTACCGCACGTTTCAGCCGCGCATGTGGGGATTGCTTGAGCGCGACCTTGAGCATTCCGCACTTGCCCCTTTGAAGCGCTGGTTTGACGCCAATGTGCCGCCTGAAAAGCGTACACCCTTCTGGGCGGAGTTCGCCTGATGCGACAAATTAAGAAACCGCTCGCGCTGCGTCCGCAACCAATGGGCAAGGTGCCTGAAACCGCAATGGTAATGGCGGCTGGGCTTGGCAAACGGATGCGTCCTCTGACTGCAACTCGTCCAAAGCCTCTGGTTGAAGTGGCGGGAACGACGCTGCTGGATCATGTCCTTGATCATTTGACAGAGGGCGGGGTTAAGCGCGCGGTGGTCAATGTCCATTATCTAGCCGATGCGCTTGAGGCGCACCTTGGTAAGGCAACTGCTGGGCTTGAGATCATCATTTCGGACGAGCGCAAAATGTTGCTCGAAACCGGGGGCGGGCTGATCAAGGCGAAAGATCTGATTACAGATGATCCATTCCTTTGCGTTAATACCGATAATTATTGGGTTGATGGCCCCGTCAATGCGCTGCGGCTGATGGCGTCGCACTGGGATGATGCGAAGATGGATGCACTGCTTCTTGTTATACCGCTTGCGCGCGCGCTGAATCATGAGGGGCGCGGCGATTTCTTGATGGATCCGGTCGGTCGTATCAGCCGGCGTTTGACGGGGAGGATCGCACCCTATGTTTGGACTGGTATTCAGATGCTTTCCAAGCGTTTGATTGTCGATCCGCCTGCTGACAAATTTTCGACCAATATCTTCTGGGATCGCGCGATTGCGGCAGGCCGCGCTTATGGCGTTGTTCACCAAGGGATGTGGTTTGATGTCGGGACGCCGGCGGCTATTCCAAAGACTGAGGCTATATTGGCCGATGGCTGAACGGCCAAAAGTCTAGAAAATGGCCCCCGCCGTTTTTTCAATACCGCCGCACCGGGGCTTTGCCGACGCGCTTGTCACTGGCATTATTGCAATACACGGCGATGATCGCATTGCGATGGCGCGCGGCATCATTCTTGTGCCCAATAATCGCGCCGGGCTTTCGATCCGCGATGCTTTTGTGCGCCAATCAGAGGGTGGATTGTTGTTACCCCGGCTAGTGACGGTTGGCGATGTTGAGGGTGATGAAGGCGCAGGCCTTGTGTTCGACGGTGCGGATGCTGAACCAATCCCGCCTGCCATTGAGCCGCTCCAACGCCAGTTGATCCTTGCGCGACTGATCCAGCAACAAGCGGCATTCACTGGCCATATCGCGGCGGATCAGGCGATGCGCCTCGCCGCCGATTTGGCCAGAGTGCTTGATCAATTGTTGATTGAGCGGGTTGATCCGGCAAAGCTGCGCGACGTGGCAGATGAGGCACTTTCGCAACATTGGCAAAAATCGCTTGAAACGCTCAATCTTATTCTTGATGCGTGGCCAAAGGAATTGGCAGCGCTTGGCCGGATTGATCTTGCCGAACGTCGCAACCGACAACTTGCGCAGACGGTTGAGCGTTGGCGAGTTTCTCCGCCATCTGGCTTTGTGATCGCTGCCGGGATTAGTACTGCCGCCCCAGCAATTGCTGACTTGCTAAAATGCGTGGCCTATTTGCCGCAAGGACAAGTGGTGCTTGCCGGGCTTGATCAGGCAATGCCCGATTCTGAATGGGATGCGATTGGCGGAGGTGACGACAACCCGCCAATTGAAACACACCCACAATATCAGCTTCAACTGCTGCTTCACCGGATGGGTGTTGCGCGCGCTGAAGTGCGCGGCTGGCGCTGGGGAAGTGAGGTTGATGCGCGCGCGGTGCGTTCGCGTGCGATTTCGAATGCAATGGCCCCAGCGGCAGACACCAAGAAATGGGTGCTACTTGACCGCAAAGACCGCGATGTTGGCGGCGTTAAAGCACTTGAGCTGGCCAACCCTGCAGAAGAAGCTCAAGCAATTGCGATCCTGATGCGCGGCGTGCTTGAAGAGCCTGAGAAGACCGCAGCCTTGGTTACGCCTGATCGCAGCCTCGCTACGCGCGTATCGGCGCATCTTAAACGGTGGGGGATTGAGGCTGACGATTCAGCGGGTCAGCCGCTTTCGGCGATGCCGCCGGGAACATTAATCCTGGCGCTTGCTGAAACGGTGACACAGGGCTTTGCGCCGGTGCCATTGCTCGCATTGCTCAAGCATCCGTTGGCGCGTAGTGGCGATACGCGCCGCGAATGGCTTGATGGCGCGCGCTTGCTTGATCGGGCACTACGCGGCCCGCGTCCTGCAGGTGGACTCTCTGGCCTTACTGCTTATCTGGCGGGTGGTGATGAACGTGAGATCAAACTGCGCGGGCCTGCGCTTGATTGGTGGCAGGGGGTTGCGCCTTTATTTGCCGGGATTGAAACTGGTTTTGCAGCGCGCTCACTTGACCTTGGTGAAGCGCTTGCCTGCATCAGGGAAGCGCTAGCAGCGCTTGCCGGGGATGCCGCGTGGCAGGGCGTTGCCGGGCGGGCTGCGGCAGAACTTTTTGCTCGACTTGAACGCGATGCGGCGCTTGGCCCCAAGGATGTCAGCCCTGATGCGATTGCTTCGCTGCTGCGAATGCTCATGGACGGCGTCGCAGTGCGTCCGCCTGAAGGCGGTCACCCGCGGCTTTACATTTGGGGGACGATTGAGGCGCGGCTGCAATCGGCGCAACTGATGATTCTCGGTGGGCTTAATGAAGGCGTTTGGCCAGCGCTGCCCGCACCCGATCCGTGGCTCGCTCCACAAATTCGCAAGAGCCTCGGTTTGCCGGGGCTTGAGCGGCGGATTGGCATTGCTGCACATGATTTGGCGAGCGGGCTTGGCGCGCCTGAGGTGATCATGACGCGCGCCAAACGTGATGCGAGCGCGCCAACGATTGCCTCCCGTTTTTGGCTGCGTATTGAGGCAATGTCGGGGGGGCTTGGCGTGCCAAGGTTAGCAGCCGGGATTTTGGCAGAACTGATCGATAAGCCTGACGGGCCGACAAAGCCAGCCAAACGCCCCGCACCCTGTCCGCCACTTGCCGCGCGACCTTCAGTCATCGCGGTTACAGCGGTTGATCGGTTGAAGGCTGACCCGTTCGCCTTTTATGCGCAGGCAATTCTCAAATTTTCGGCGATGGAGGCGATTGATGCGCCACCGGGGCCGGCATGGCGCGGCAGTATCATTCACCGAGTGCTTCAGGATTGGGCGGAGACTGATGATTACCGTGCGGATGGTTTGAGCCAGCGCATCAAGGCATTGCTTAGTCAGCCAGAAATGCATCCGTTACTGCGCACATTGTGGCAGCCAAAGCTGATTGAGGCGGCAAAGTTTATTGCGGCTACCGTTGCCGAGGCGCGTTCAGAAGGGCGAGTGCCGTTGGTCGCGGAAGTAAAAGGACGCTTCGAAATTGCAGGCGTTACGCTCACCGGACGGGTTGACCGAATTGACGGGCTTGCCGACGGCAGCCTTGCGATTGTTGATTATAAGACTGGCACCGCGCCGTCTGTCGCGCAGATTGAGGCTGGCTTTGCTTTGCAGCTTGGCCTGATGGGGGCGATGGCTGAAATGTCAGGTTTCAAAGGGGTTAGCGGCATTGCCAGTGGATTTGAATATTGGCTGCTGTCACGCGATGCCAAAACCCGGACATTCGGCAAAATCCGACAAGCGCTTGGCAAGAGCAAGGAACTTCACGCCGCTGATATGACAAGTGCGGCACTTGATCATTTCACTGAGGCCGCCGCGCGCTGGCTGACGGGGATGGAACCGTTCCTAGCCAAAGCTCATCCTGAATATGCGCCCTACAGCGATTATGATCAGCTAATGCGGTATGAAGAATGGCGGGGTCGTGAGTAAATATGATTTCCTCAAACCGCTTGTTGACGAGCAGCGGCTGGCTGCCGATCCCAAGGAATTGGTGTGGCTCTCGGCTTCGGCTGGGACGGGTAAGACGCAAGTGCTTTCGGCGCGGGTGCTTCGGCTGTTGCTGCGCACGGACGTTAAACCTGAAACGATCCTTTGCCTGACCTTTACTAAGGCCGGAGCCACCGAAATGGCTGACCGGATCAACAGCCGCTTGGCACGCTGGGTGATGGCGTCAGGAACTGAGATTGCGACAGATCTAAAGTCCCTTGGGGAGCGGATTGATCCTGAAATGGTTGCCCGAGCGCGCACCCTTTTTGCGCGTGTGCTTGATGCGCGTGGCGGCGGATTGCGGATTCAGACGATCCATAGTTTCTGCCAGTCATTGCTCGGCAGTTTTCCCGCCGAAGCTGGCTTGCCTGCGGGCTTTAAGCTGATTGAGCCGCGTGAAGAGGCCGCACTGCCGATGCAGTTACTTGCCGATATGGCAACCGATTCTGAACGTCAAGGGCTGCTTGGCTTTGGTGATCGGCTGCAGCGGCTTGGCTATCTCCTTGATGAAGATCGGGTTCAGCGACTGCTTGTCCGCTGTGCCAAAGTGCCTGATGTGATGGCGAGGTTGCCGCTTGGGGATGGCCTCGAACCCTATATCCGCCGGGCGCTGTGTGATGGGATTGATGACGTTAGTGGTTGGCTTGCAGCTCGGCTTGAAACGCTTGATCTGATCACTAACCTGCTTGATCAACTCATACAATATAATGCCGGTTGGGGCACAAAGACTGGGCTTGAACGCAATATTGCGATTAACGCGTGGCGGTCGAAGTCGACGCCTGAACGGGTCGCTGGGCTTGCGAGCCTCGAAACGGCGTGGATTACAAAATCGCGCACAATCCATAAGGTCGTGCCAAAGCCTGTTGCGGAGGATTACACCGGGCTTTGTGAGACGCTCAACCGCTGGTGCGGGCCGCTGGTTGAGATGCACCGTCGCGCGCGACAGGCCGAGGATTTCGCGCTGATGCTCAGCGTCGGGCGCGAATTTGCTGAACGTTATGTCGAAACGAAGCGGCTGCGCGGGTTGGTCGATTATGATGATCTGATCCGCAACACGGTCACGCTCCTCGAAACGCCGGGTATGGGGGAGTGGGTTCGCTACAAACTTGATCAGGCTACCGATCATATTCTGATCGATGAGGCGCAGGATACCAATGATCGGCAATGGGCGATCATCAAAGCGATTGCGGGCGAGTTTTTCGTAGGCAGCGGCGCGCGCGGCGATACCCATCGGACGCTGTTTACCGTTGGCGATTACAAGCAGGCAATCTTTCGTTTTCAGGGTACAGACCCGCGCCACTTCGCCGATGCTCAAGTGCATTTTGCTGATGCAGCGCAGGCGGTTGATCGCGATCTGCTTGATGTCTCGCTTAGTCGGTCTTTCCGTTCAAGCCCGCCGATCCTTGATCTGGTTGATGCGGTCATCAGTGGAATTGGTGGAGACGCTCTTGGTCTATCCACCCCGCCATTGCCGCATATCAGTGCGAGCGGCGGCGGCGGTGCGGTGACTCTATTGCCGCCTGTGATTGATACTGGCAGTGATGAAGACGGTGAGGATGATGAAAGCTGGGTGCCGCAATCGGCGCGCAAACTTGCGTCAGACATCGCAGCACAAGTGAAGGGCTGGATCGACGACGGGCTTTGGCTCGAAAAGGAGGCGCGGGCGATAGAGGCCAAGGATGTGCTTATTCTCGTGCGATCACGCGGAGAACTTGCTGCACTAATTGTTGCGCGCTTGCATGAGGCAGGGGTGCCAGTGGCAGGGGTTGATCGCTTGCAATTGGGTGTTCCGCTTGCGGTTCGGGATTTGCTCGCCTGCATACGCTTTGCACTGCAACCGCTTGATGACCTCAATCTGGGCGTGCTTCTGGTTTCGCCGCTATTCGGTTGGAGCCAAGACGCGCTGTTTGACGCAGCTCATGCGCGCGGTGGTAAGTACCTCTGGCCTCACCTCCGTGCGCATCTGCCCGATGAGTCTCTCCACCACCTCTACTTGCTCTTAAACAATGCCGATTTCTCGACGCCTTATGGCTTTATTGAAACCATTTTGTCAGGCGCGCTTGATGGTCGCCGCAAACTGCTCCAGCGGCTTGGAGGAGAGGCGCGCGATCCGATTGAGGAATTGCTGAACGCTGCGATTGAGTTTGAACGCAACCACCCGCCTTCGTTGCAACTGTTTCTCGATTGGCTTGACCGCAGCGATGTTGAGATCAAGCGCGATACATCTGTTGCCGCAAATGCCGTGCGCGTTATGACGGTTCACGGGGCGAAGGGCTTGCAGGCGCCTGTTGTCATTCTTGCCGATGCCACGGCCAAACCCAAATCGGCCAAGGGCGGCGATTTGTTCGATTGGGAGGCCGTGCCAGGAGTTGCCCTGCCGCTGCTTCGCCCTAGTGCGGCTGATTTGAGTGGCTCGTTGCTGAGTTCTGCCGAGGAAAGTGATGCTGCCGAAATGCGTGAGCATTGGCGATTGCTTTATGTCGCGCTGACCCGTGCTGAGGAGCGGCTTGTAATTACAGGCGCGCTTGGGCCGAGGGCAAAGGGTGAAGTGCCCGAAGGTAGCTGGTATCAGGCGGTTGATCGCGCTCTAATGGTGATGGGCGTGACCGCGATAGATGGTTGCAAGCAATATGAAGTGATCGGCAAGCGGGATCGTCACACTAAGACCGCAGCTGCTTCCATCGAAATGCCAGTTATGCCCGCTTGGCTGCACGTTGCACCGCCGGCTGAGGCCCGTCCACCGCGCCCACTCGCACCGTCATCGCTTGGTCGTGATGATGTTGCCGATCCACCGCCAACGCAGGTGATGGCTGCATCGGCAGAGCGAGGACGATTGCTTCACGCACTGTTTGAGCGGCTGCCTGCGGTTGCAGTTGTTACGCGCGCAGAGGTTGCTAATCGCTGGCTTGCACAATCTGCTGGGGTTGGAGATGCCGCTCAGCGGCAGTCACTTATCAAAGCTGCGCTCGCTGTGATTGAAGACCCTGCTTATGCAGCGCTATTCGGGCCTGATGCGCTGGCTGAGGCACCAATCGCTGGTGTGGTTGGTGGAGACGTGATCGCTGGCACGGTTGACCGGCTTGTGGTGACGGATGATGCTGTATTGGTGATTGATTTCAAGACTGGTCGCCGCGTTCCGCCAGCGCCTGATGCCTGTCCAATTCCGCATTTGCGTCAGATGGCGGCGTATCACGCACTGCTCTCGGCAATTTTCCCCGATAAACGCGTTTCTGCGGCGCTGCTCTATACCGCTGGGCCAGTGATGCATTTGCTTTCGGACGACTTGCTAATCGCACACAAGCCGCGCTTGATGCTTGCATAGGAAGAATTTGCGCGCACGGTGGTTGTGGAGGCGGGCAGGGGTAGCTACATCGGGTTTCAAAGGAGTTTCATTATGGCCACGAAGACAATTACCGATGCTAGTTTTGCAACTGATGTGATCGGTGCCTCTGGCCCAGTGCTGGTTGATTTTTGGGCTGAATGGTGCGGCCCGTGCAAGATAATTGGCCCAAGCCTTGAGGAAATCTCCGAAGAATTGGGCGAAAAAGTGACGATTGCTAAGCTCAACATCGATGATAATCCCAATACCCCTTCAAAGTACGGTGTGCGCGGGATTCCGACGATGATTCTCTTCAAAAATGGTGCTCCTGCTGCAACCAAAGTTGGCGCAGCACCCAAAAGTGCGCTTAAAGGATGGCTTGAGGGCGAACTATAAACGCATGGTTTGCCGAATATTTGGGGCAAGCTGCATATTTGCGCTTGGTTTCGGCAGTTTGAGCCGCTAAGTAAGCATTACGGCATTGATAACCGGTTCCATAGGGGGATTGCGGAGCGATCAATGTCAGCCCCCCACTGTTTACAAAAATCATGCCTGATGGCGCTGATTTTGGTAAACCGCCAACACGGCATTGGCGTGTTGTTCTGAGGGGCTTGCGGCAGCGGAAATGAACGGAACCACGCAACCACCCCAAGAATGAGGGAAATGTCTTTGCTTAACAATCGTCAACCCGGACGCCGTCGCGGCCGGACAGGCCAGCGCCCGCAGGGTAACAGCGGACGCGGGCAGGAACAGGGCAGCCGTATCGATAGCAGAGCGCGTGGCAATGCGCCGCAGATGCTTGAAAAATACAAGGCACTGGCCCGTGATGCGCAAATGCAAGGTGACCGCGTGATCACTGAATATTATCTGCAATTTGCCGATCATTATTTTCGTGTTGTCGCAGAAATGCGCGCACGTCAGGAAGAAACGCGTCGCCAGCGTGATGATTGGCAGGGCGATGATGCTGATCAGGATGTGGGCGATAATGATGATCAGATGATCGCCGAATCTGAGGATCAGGATGATGATCAGGCTGCTGCTGAGCGCGCGTATGAAGCGCAGCGCCGTCAGCCGCGCCAACCGCAACAGCGCGACAATCAACAGCGTGAAGGTCAGCAGCGTGACAACCGTCCACGTGACAATCGCAGTGCAGACGGTGACGATGGCTATCGTCAGAATCGGCCACCGCGCCGTGATTCGCGCGATAATGGTGGCTATGAAGTTGCCCCTCGTGAGAATAATCAGCGTGATAACGTGCAACGTGAGTACAGTCCGCGCGAAAACACTCCGCGCGAAACTCAGCCACGTGATGGTGGTGATCGCAGCAACCAAGCACGGCGTGTATTTGCCGAAGCGCGTGGCCAGTCCGACCGTTCAATGCCCGAACCTGCAACGATCGATATTAATGTCTTACCACCTGCTTTTGGAAGTGATGGCCCGATCTCACCGATTCCTGATCTGGTTGATGTTGCTGAAGCAGCGCCAAAGCGCCGTGGCCGCCCACGTAAGCCTGTTGCTGATGATGTGGTTGCCTAATTGGTATCAGGGCGCTTGCCGTAACGCAGTTTAACGGGTTAGGGAGCGGGTATGACAATCATGCCCAATCCACTAGCACTTATTGGCAATACGTCGCTTGTTCGTTTGGCTGGCCCATCCGCTGAAACGGGCTGCGAAATTCTTGGCAAATGCGAATATGCCAACCCCGGTGCGTCGGTAAAAGACCGCGCGGCGCTCTATATTGTTGTCGATGCTGAAGAGCGCGGTCTGCTGCTTCCCGGTGGTACGATTGTTGAAGGAACAGCAGGCAATACCGGGATTGGTCTTGCGCTTGTTGCCAATGCCAAGGGCTATAAGACAATCATCGTCATGCCCGAAACGCAAAGCCGCGAAAAAATGGATACGCTTCGTGCGCTTGGCGCGGAACTTGTGCTGGTGCCTGCCGCACCTTTTTCGAATCCGGGCCATTTTGTTCATACCTCACGTCGGATTGCAGAGGACACGCCGGGCGCGATCTGGGCCAATCAGTTTGATAATATTGCCAATCGCCGCGCCCATATCTGCGGCACCGCCGAGGAAATTTGGGAGCAGACCAACGGCCAGATTGACGGTTTCACTTGCGCTGCAGGGACCGGCGGAACGATTGCTGGGGTAGGGCTTGGCCTGAAAGCAAAACGCGAAGACATTATAATCGCGCTCACCGATCCGCACGGTGCGGCGCTTTATAATTATTATGCCCACGGCGAACTTAAGTCCGAAGGATCGTCCGTTGCCGAAGGCATCGGCCAAGGCCGCGTGACCGCAAATCTTGAGGGCGCGCCAATCGATACGCAGTTTCGCATTTCCGATGTTGAAGGGATGCACTGGGTTGAGCGCTTGTTGCGCGAAGAAGGGCTGTGCCTTGGGCTGTCCTCTGGGATAAATGTCGCTGGCGCAGTGGCGCTCGCTAAGCAGCTTGGGCCGGGCAAGACGGTGGTCACGATCCTATGCGATACAGGCTTTCGCTATCTCTCAACGCTTTACAACGCCGAATGGCTCGCGGCAAAAGGACTGCCCGTATTTGGCTGGCTCACGCAGAAAAGCTGATCATTCGACATTGGGAATAGTTTGCGTTACAATAGTTTAATGAGCGAAGACCCAATTCGGGCTACGGGCCGCGAGAATGAAACAGGTGAACGAATGCAGCGCATTCGTGTTGGCCTGACTGGTCTTGCCGTTGTCCTTCTACTTATAGCCCTTGCGGCTGCTGTATTCCGTCGTGTTGATGATCAGGCTGGTACTGCCAATGTCAACAATGCCTCCAAAGTTTTGCCGCCTCCGGTTGACGAGCCGCTTGCTGAGCTTGGTGTTGCGCCCGGCGCTGCGACTGAAGACGCGTCCAATACAACTTCGAAGCAATAATTATGGCGAGTTCAATTCAAACGAGATTACATTAATCTATAAACGGAACAAAAATAGATCAAATAATGAAATTTATACGATTTAGGGAAAAATAAGGAAATAATCCCAAAAAATCCCTTAAAATACCGTTGTGTCCCGTGTATCAGACTGTTAACCCTTCGCTGAAGTG
This sequence comes from Sphingomonadales bacterium, assembly GCA_031418495.1. GTDB lineage: Bacteria > Pseudomonadota > Alphaproteobacteria > Sphingomonadales > Sphingomonadaceae > Aquisediminimonas. The sequence continues at coordinate 7,087 of JANOXQ010000149.1, read as the reverse complement.
TAGGCGGGTAATGCCTGATTCTTGGTGATCGATTCGGAGTTCGGCAAAAGTCGTACGCCCTGCCACCATATGATCTTGCCCGTGCTCAAAGGGGTTGGTGACGCTGGTGAGTGATCGGGAATTATTTTCTGGCTATGGGTTGAGCCCGATCGACGCCAAAGGTCGCGTTGCGATCCCGCCTGATTTGCGCCCTACCATTGAGGCCAATAGCGCCGAGCGGATTATCTTTCTCGCTCAGCATGATTGCGACCCTTGTCTGATTGGCTATGATCGTGCTTGGGCCAATCTGCTTGCGGCTGAAATTCAGCGTGATGAAGCGCTTGAACGTAGCGCAGGGCGGAGTTTTGATCGCCACAATACGCGTCGCCGCGCTTTCTCAATTACTGAGCGCCTACCGTTTGATACGAGCGGCCGCTTTGTTCTCAACGGTTTCCTCCGAGAGGATATGAAACTTACGAATTTTGCTTTCTTCGCAGGCGTAGGACATGTTTTTGAAATCTGGGATCCGCAAATCTTACTCGACGCTGCTGATGTTGATGACCGAGTCAAGCGTGCTTGCCGCTGGCACATGGCCCAAAAGGGGCTGGTATGACTGTCGCTCCTCACATCCCCGTCCTGCTCAATGAAGTGATTGCGGCGCTCGCGATTGTGCCGGGCGAGCGGCATGTTGACGGCACATATGGTGCGGGTGGCTATAGCACGGCGATGATCGCGGCTGGTGCGCAAGTCTGCGGCTTTGACCGTGATCCTGATGCGATTGCTGCTGCCAAGCCAAGTGCAAACCTCACGCTGTTTGAGTCCTGTTTTTCCGAAATGGCGTCAGTACTTGAAGGCGCTGAGTTGACCCCGGTTGATGGCCTAACACTTGATATCGGCGTATCATCAATGCAGCTTGATCAGGCCGAGCGCGGCTTTTCATTCCAGAGCGATGGCCCGCTTGATATGCGGATGGCGCAGTCTGGCGAAAGCGCGGCAGATTTCCTCAATACCGCCTCTGAAGATACAATCGCCGACATTATCTACCGCTACGGTGATGAGCCAAAGTCACGCCGTATTGCGCGCGCTATTGTTGCCGCGCGCCCGCTTGAGCGCACAGGCGAACTTGCGAGCATCGTGCGCCGTGCTTGTGGTTATAAACCACACGACAAGAAAGACCCAGCAACGCGCACTTTTCAGGCGATCCGTATTCACGTCAACGGCGAACTTGATGAGCTTGAAGGCGGGTTGGTTGCGGCTGAGCGTGTGCTTAAGCCCGGCGGTCGACTCGCAGTTGTCACGTTTCACAGCCTCGAAGACAGGATGGTAAAGCAATTCCTGAGAACACGCAGCGGAAGCGGCCCCGCAGTATCGCGCCATGCCCCTGATCAGGCATCGCGCGGCCCTGCCGCCAGTTTTGAGTCAATTGCTAAGCCTGTTCGTGCGGGTGCTGACGAAGTGGCGCGCAATCCCCGTGCGCGTTCGGCAACACTTCGCGTTGCACACCGTACATCTGCCCCAGCTTGGCCAACACGCAAAGGAAACGCTTCATGATTGCCCAGCGATTTCGCCCGGTTGGGTGGGTTGCGGGTGTCGCGCTTGCGGCAACTGCGCTTTATCTTGTTTCCCTTCAGGTGGCGAGTGAACGTGGGCGGCTTGAGCAGATTGACCATAAGATCGCTGCAACCAAGCGCGAAATTCGCCAGTTGCAGACTGAGATAGGCACGCGCGCTAGCCTGCGCCAGCTTGAACGGTGGAACGGCGAAGTCCTTGCTTTAAGTGCTCCGCAAGCCGAACAATATCTCTCAGGTGAAGCTGAACTGGCATCGCTCAATCAAGATGAGATTGGCCGGACACCGTCCGTGCCGCCGCCACCAGTGATGGTTGCTGTGCCGGTGCAAGTTGCGGAGCCTATTAATAAGACAAGCCCCTCGGCGCTTTTTGCGGCGCTTGCTGGGCCAAAAGTGCTGCCAAAGCTGACTGCGCAAGATCGCAAAGCGCAGGCAGCGTTCGCTCCAAAGTCATCACCTCGGCCCGTGCTGGCCGCTATCGCGCTGGTTGATCGCAGCGCGCTCGCAAAACTTGCAAGTAGTGAAGATGTGGGTCGCCAAGCCAAGGCTAAAGCCAAACCATGACAACGCTCGTCGCCCGGCCAATGCGCGCGCGCCATTCGGGATCCCGCCAGCAAAGTCTTGCGCTTTCGCATCAGAGGTTGATGTTGCTGATGATCGTATTTCTAGGCGTTGGTTGTATCATCGCCGGACGAATCATCTGGATGAATATTGCAAGTGGCCCTGCGGTTGCGGCGAGTGCTTCAGTCGCAGCGCGTGGGGATTTGGTTGATCGCAACGGATCGGTGTTAGCGCGGACGATTGAGGCGCACTCGATTGGGGTTCATCCAAACCGCTTGCTTGGTAAGCCTGAATGGCTTGCCCCTCAGCTTGCGCGACTGATGCCTGAACGCAGCGAAGCGCAATATTTCGCGATCCTCAAATCCGGAAAAAGTTTCACCTATCTGCGTCGTCGCGCAATGCCTGAACTGGTGGCTGCTGTGAACGCGCTTGGTGAACCGGGCATGGCTTATGCGCGTGAGCCCGAACGGCTCTATCCGCAGACGACGCTTGCATCGCATGTGATTGGCTATACTGATTTTGATGGCAATGGCGTAATGGGGATGGAGCGTGTCCTCAATGATCAGCTCAACAATCCGCTTGCCCGGTCAAAGCCGGTTGCACTTTCCATCGATAGCCGCGTTCAGGCGGCAATGGAGAGCGAACTTTCAGCTGCCATGACCGATTTGCGCGCGGTTGGTGCGACTGGATTGGTGCTTGATGTTGATACAGGTGAGGTGATCTCAATGGTTTCATTGCCGCTCTTCAACCCTAACAAGAGTGGACAGGCAGATGCCGAAAGCCTGCGCAATAATGTGACGCAGAGCGTGTATGAGCTTGGTTCAACTTTTAAGCCGCTGACCGTTGCAGAGGCCATTGATACTGGCAGCATTACCAATCTTGCCCGTCGTTACGACGCAACTGCACCCATTCAGGTTGGAAAATACAAAATCAGTGATGATCATCCTTCACGCCGTTGGCTCAATACGCCCGAAACGTTGGTTCATTCATCAAACATTGCGACAGCGCGGATCGCCGATGAGCTTGGTTCCGAACGTGCGCAGGTTTTTTTCCGTAGGCTTGGCTTTGGTGAGCCGCCACATATTGAACTTCGCGAACGCGGGCGTACTCTGTGGCCAACGTCATGGGGGCGCGTGACCAACATGACGGTCGCCTATGGTCACGGAATTGCGGTAACGCCGCTTCATCTGGCGAGTGCTTATGCGGCAATCATCAACGGTGGCGTTTGGCGCCCTGCGACTTTGCTCAAGGTTGCACCCGGCAAAGCCGCAAAGGGCCGGCGAATTGTTTCGGAGCGCACAAGCACGATCATGCGCAAAATGCTCCGCCTGATTGTAACCGAGGGTACGGGAAAAAAGGCAAATGTGCCCGGATTTCGAATTGGCGGAAAAACGGGCACGGCGGAAAAACCCGGCGTTGGTGGTTATTCAAAAACGATCAACGTCTCTACCTTTGCGGCTGTATTTCCGATGGATAAGCCGCGCTATGTGGTGATCGCGATGCTTGACTCGCCTAAGGGCAGTGCCGCCTCATCGGGCCAGACGACTGCTGCTTATACCGCAGCGCCCGTTGTTGCGAAGGTGATCGCCCGCACTGGGCCGATGCTAGGGATTTATCCTGACAATGATGTTGATGTTGATTTGTCTGATATGATGCCGCTGTTGTGGAAAGCAAAGGGTACACAGCAATGAGGCTTGGGACGCTCATCGGCACGGATGACGTAACGCCAGTCACCGGCTTTGCGATTGATCACCGCAAGGTTGCGCCCGGCACAATCTTTGGCGCGTTCGTGGGTACGAAATTCAACGGTGAAGATTATATTGAAGCCGCGATCGCATCGGGTGCAATCGCGGTCGTTGCGCGCCCACAAGCGAAGGTGGCAGGCGCGATACACATCGCTGAGGATGACCCAAGGCGCGCATTTGCGCTTATTGCAGCGCGCTATTTCGCTCCATTTCCTGAAACGGTTGTCGCTGTCACTGGCACCAACGGCAAAACATCAACTGTCGAGCTGACCCGTCAGTTATGGCATATGGCGGGCGAACGCGGTGCTTCAATTGGTACGCTTGGCGTAACGACGCCCGATGAACGCGTCGTGACAGGGCTGACCACGCCCGATATCGTCACATTTCTCTCAAACATGGCAGGCCTCGCGCGCGAAGGTGTGACGCATGTGGCTTATGAGGCATCAAGCCACGGGCTTCATCAATACCGCGCCGAAGGGCCGCGTGTTGCAGCTGGTGCGTTCACCAATCTCAGCCGCGATCATCTCGATTATCACGGCGACATGGCCAACTATATGACGGTTAAGCTGCGGCTTTTTTCCGAAGTGATTGCTGACGATGGGACGGCTGTCATCTGGGCCGATGATAGTTATGCGCCGCGTTTCATCGATCTGGCGCGCGAACGTGGTTTGAAAATGATCCGCGTCGGCACGATGGGTGAAGAAATCCGCATTACCGCGCGGACACCAACTCAGCTTGGCCAGACACTAATGCTTGAGATTGACGGCAAGACGCACACGCTCAAGCTGCCACTGATTGGCGCGTATCAGGCAGCAAATTGCCTGATTGCGGCTGGCCTTGTGATCGCAACCGGCGGCGACATTGCAACAACGTTTGCTAATCTCGCGCGGGTTCAGCCAGTGCGCGGTCGGCTTGAACGTGCTGTCATCACTAAAACAGGCTCGCCCGTCTATGTCGATTATGCCCATACTGCCGATGCGCTTGAAGCCGCAGCCGAGGCGCTTCGTCCGCATACTAAGGGTCGGTTAATCCTTGTTTTTGGGGCAGGCGGAGACCGTGATAGGGGCAAGCGCGGCGAAATGGGCAAGGTCGCGGTGCGCGATGCTGATGTCGTAATTGTTACTGATGATAATCCGCGCACCGAAGATCCGGCGCTGATCCGCCGGGACATCCTTAAAGATGCGGTCGGCGCGCGCGAAATTGGTGGACGGCGCGATGCTATTGCGGCGGCGATTGCGATGGCAGGCGCTGATGATGTCGTCTTGCTTGCTGGTAAGGGCCACGAACAGGGGCAGATTGTCGGCGATCTGGTGCTGCCGTTCGACGATGTCAGCGTCGCGCGCGAGTGTGCGGCATGAGCGCGCTGTGGACAGCGTCTGATATCGCCGCCGCGACAGGCGGCACAGCATCGGGCAAATTCAATTGCTTTGGCGTGGCGTTTGACAGCCGCGAAGTTGGCGGCGGCGATCTTTTCATTGCGCTGACTGGCGAAAGCACTGACGGCCACAAGTTTATCGACGATGCTTTTGCACTGGGTGCCGCAGGCGCGCTGGTATCACAGCCTGTCGCTCAGCCGCATGTTCTAGTGAAGAATACGACTGCAGCGCTTGATGCGCTTGGCGTGGCTGCACGCGCGCGAACAAGTGCGAAAATCGCAGGCGTCACTGGCTCAGTCGGCAAAACCGGAACCAAGGAAGCGCTTGCCACAGCACTGGCCCGCGCCAATCGCGGGCCGACGCACAAGTCAGTCAAAAGTTACAATAATCACACAGGCGTCCCGCTCAGCCTTGCCCGGATGACCGCCGACACATTTTACGGCGTGTTTGAAATGGGCATGAACCATGCGGGTGAACTTGCCGCGTTAACACAGCTTGTTCGGCCCCATGTTGCGTTGGTAACAACGGTTGCGGCGGCGCATATCGAATATTTTGACAGCATAGAGGCAATCGCCGACGCTAAGGGTGAAATATTTCAGGGGCTACAACCCGGCGGCACAGCGGTGATCCCGTTTGACAGCCCCTACCGAGATCGTCTGATTGGCCATGCCAAGCCCTATGCGGCCACCATCCTGACCTTCGGACGCGGCGAAGGCGCAGATATTCGCGTGGTCGATGAAGTGCCCACGCGCGATGGCACGATGCTCAACGTAGTTCTGCCCGGTGCTGATTTGAGTTTCACCCTGTCGCAACCCGGCGAGCATTGGGTGTCAAACAGCCTTGCCGTGCTGGCCGCAGTCAAGGCGCTTGGTGGTGATCTTGCCGCTGCTGGTCTTGCGCTTTCCGATATGGCCGGAATTGCGGGGCGCGGCGCGCAGTACAAAATCAGGCTTGCAGAGGGCGAAGTGCTGCTGATTGACGAAAGTTATAACGCTAACCCAACATCAATGACGGCGACGCTTGCGGTACTCGGCGCTACCCCAGCCACGCGGCGGATTGCCGTGCTCGGCGCGATGCGCGAACTTGGCAGCGAAAGTGAAGCGCTCCATGCCGGGCTTGCGGATGCGGTTCTAGCGGCGAACGTTGATTATGCACTGCTGGTCGGCAGCGGGATTGAGCCGCTCGCAAAAGCGCTTGAGGGCAAACTGAATTTCGCGCATTGGGCCACCGCAGACGCAGCGCGCGGGTCTTTGCAAAAGATACTCGCGCCCGGCGACGTCATTCTCATCAAAGGATCGAATGCGATCGGCCTTGGCCAGATCGTTACGGCGCTTACGGGGTTGCAGGCCTAATGCTTTATTTCCTTGCGGATCAATTGGGTTTCCCCGGCGGTCTCAATCTTATCCGTTACCTATCATTTCGCACCGGCGGCGCAGTCGCGACCGCGCTGATCATTGGTCTGCTGATTGGCCCTAAATTCATTGGCTGGCTCCGCGTTCGCCAAGGCAAAGGTCAGCCGATTCGTGATGATGGCCCGCAAACGCATCTTGCCAAGGTTGGCACGCCGACAATGGGCGGGCTGATGATCCTGACATCTATCAGCGTCGCGATGCTGCTCTGGATGGATTTGACCAATGATTATGTCTGGGCTTGCCTATTCGTGATGGGCGGCTTTGGTCTTGTCGGGTTCATGGATGATTATGACAAAGTCAAGAAGCGCAGCCACAAGGGCGTTTCGGGCAAGGTGCGGCTGATGTTTGAATTTTTCATCGCTGGGATTGCGGTCTATATGATCAGCCGGACAGCAGGCACTGAGCTTTATCTGCCACTCTATAATGGGCCGGTGGGAGATTTTGGC
>JANOXQ010000148.1:0-10503 GCA_031418495.1 Sphingomonadales bacterium | reverse complement strand
GGTGCAAGCCTCGGCAGCGCGGTCTATGCCGAGGGTGCCACCACCCTAGCCGAGATGCTCATCGCGGCTGACAAAGCGCTCTACGTGCAAAAGCGTGCCAATAGGGAAATGACAACATTTGCCCAGCAGGCCGCTTAATTTAGCCTTTAGAATTACGCAGTGTTGCCGGGCGTATCACTGCAATGCAGCATTTGCTGCAACCACCAAACGTGCACCTGAAAGGCTTAGATGGTGTGGGTCAAAATAGAGAGGGGTCTCTTCTCGGATGACGGTGCACCGTTTTTGATTGCATAGTGTGTTGGCGGGCTCAACGATGGTTATGCCAAGTGCGCGCCAACGCGGGAATGAGGCGGTTATCCAGACGGACTGAGCCAGAAACGCTTCTTTTGATATGCCAACGGAATCAGTTGGCTCACCCTTCTGCAGAATATGAGCCAAATGACGTGGCACATCAAATGCCTGCTTAGGTACAGGGCCGACTAAAACCACCTGACGATTAAGCGCCAACAGGGTGCGGATTGTGACATCAAGGTCATCGACATTTTTACGGCTGCTATAGCCGTCATTCGCCCAGAACGCCGACAGAATGACCGTTTTCAAATTTGGATTGGCCTCTATTAGGCTCAATACATTACGGTTGAACACGGCGCACCCCGGATCTTTTGGCGAGGCATAGCCCAATATTGGCGGACAAGTGCTGCGTGTGCGCTGCATCAGCGCGGCTCCGCGTTTTGCCATTTGCTCAGATACAGCCCAAGCTAACTCAACGCCGTGACTATCCCCCCATAATAACGATGTCGGCTCAACTGGTGCGCCAAGCGTGCATCGCGGCCTTGCCCCGCCGATTTCACTCGTAATGCAAGACGTGCGAACCGGACTGATATCAGAAACCGCATTTGCTATGCGCAGCGTCCGTTCTGAAAAGCGGGATGGCCACCCTTGCGCCATCATCATCGCCAAAGCTGCGGTCGCAATCGTCGCCGTCGCAGCACCGGCTGATACAAAAATAAAGCGACGATCAAAGCGTGTGTTGCTTCGAAATGGCCGCTCAATAAAGCGCCAAGACAGATAGGCCGCGCACACTGAAATTCCTATGATGGCGACACTAGAATAGCCTGTGAGCGGTATCCCGCTCCTATATTCAGCAAACACGATCAGCGGCCAATGCCACAGATAAAGCGAATAAGAGATCAACCCGATCCCAACCATCAACGGCGTTTCGAGTATGCGCCCGGTGACAGTGCCCGGTGCACAATAAATCAGCGCAGCCGCCCCAAAGACTGGCAGCAGAGCGCTGACCCCAGGGAAAACTGTGGTTTTTGTGTAAAAGAACGCAGCATAAGCAATCGCAGCAATCCCTGCGAACGCAACAGCCTCACGAAGCATAAGCGATCGAATGATCGGCAGCGCTGCGGTGGCAAGCAGTGCGCCCACAAAAAGCTCCCAAGCACGTGGCGGCAGCAGATAGAATGCAAAACCGGAACCACTGTCTTGCGTCATCACAGCCGTTACGAAGGATAAAATCCCGATTCCTAGAAGAATCGCCGTCCGCCAATGCGCCGCGAAACGTGCGATCAAAATCAGCAGTATCGGAAATCCAAGATAGAATTGCTCTTCAACCGCAAGCGACCAAGTGTGAAGCAGCGGCACCGTTTCAGCGCTATTGGCAAAATAACCTGTCTCTAGGAAGAAGCCCACGTTTGATATGAACAATGTCGTTAACAAAGTGGATTGTGATACTTTGGCAAAATCGGCTGGTAGGAATAAATAACATGCCGCAATCAGGATAACCGCCATGACGGCGATTAAAGCAGGCATAATCCGCCGCGCGCGCCGCTCATAAAAGCGGATTATCGAAAAACGACCGCCGTCAATCTCACGCGCGATGATGCCTGCAATCAAAAAGCCCGAAATGACAAAGAAAACATCAACACCAACATAGCCGCCTGAGAATAATCCAATTCCCGAATGAAAAAATAATACCGGTAGAATCGCTATCGCCCTTAGGCCATCAATGTCCTTTCGGTATGCGGTGTTAAATCGGTGTGCGCCTGCCATATCGTCCGCAATAGTTTGGGGGTTCTGTACCAATTGCGTTTTCACTCCAGCTTTCCACTTGGCAAATTAAGCGCCTTTAGCATGTCCGATATCTCCGCCCTTGCGGCGGGTTGCGCGCGGCCAAGTTTTGGGATCAGGTGGAGGTCAAACAGCGTCAGCCCAAGCGGAAAGAGCTCGCGGTAAACCACGCGCTCTCGAAGCCCCGGAATCAGGCGGAACCCAGCGACAGGCGCAATTTCCTTCAGCGCATCGACGACTTTGCGCTCATTTTTTGTGGCCCGGCTCCGCGCGCGATTTTGCATCACGACCCAATCGAGTGGCCGCGCCCGCAGCGCCAGCCCCGGCTCCTTCAAATGGGCGACAAGGCGCGCAAAAGCGCCCAGCGTTTTAAGTTCGCCGGTGCGAGGATCAATCCGGCCGAGCATATCGAGATCAATGAAACTATCATTGACCGGGGTCACGATTGTATCGGCCATAAAGATTGCGCGGCGAGCGATAGGCGAATCGTGCCCGCCCACGTCAATAACGATGAAAGCGCACTCAATCTGCGCCATGCGGATTTTGGTTTCGAGCTCTGCCTCGGTTGATTGCGCGAGCAAAATCTGCCGTGGCCCCGGCAGTTCAACGCCGTATTCACGCGCAGATTCCATTCTTGCATTCAGCGCACGATCAAGCGTTAGCTGGCGCAAATCGATATCAAGTGCGGCGACTTTGTGGCCCGCATTGCACAGCGCTACACAGGTATGAAACGCCGTGGTTGATTTGCCGACGCCGCCCTTTTCATTGGCAAAGACGATGATATGTGATTTTTGTGTAGCGATAGGCCGGGTGAACCGATCCTGTTGTCCTTGCTTAGGCTGGGGTTCAAAACGCGGAAAAGAGGCCGCAGGCGTAAGTGGCACAATCACCCGTGGTACAGTCTTTCGCTTTTTCCAGCGTGAAAAGAAGCCCACAACGCATCCCTAGCCAATCGCAATATGCACCAGCGATAGCGCCACCCGCCAAACAATCCTACCCTTCCAATCACTCCACCGTCACGCTCTTCGCCAAATTGCGCGGCTGATCGACATCAGTCCCCTTCGCACACGCCACGTGGTAAGCGAGCAACTGCACCGGCACCGCGTACACCAGCGGCGCAATCAGCGGGTGGACACTGGGCATCTCAATCGTCGCCATGCAGCCTTCTCCGGCCTCCGCGATTCCCTCTGCATCGCTGATCAGCACGATCTTGCCGCCGCGCGCGCGGGCTTCTTGCATGTTGCTGACGGTTTTTTCAAAGAGTGGCCCGGACGGTGCGAGGACGATGATCGGCACGGCTTCGTCGATGAGCGCAATCGGCCCATGCTTCATCTCGCCCGACGCATAACCCTCGGCGTGAATATAGCTGATTTCCTTGAGCTTGAGCGCACCTTCCAAGGCCAGCGGATAATCCGGCCCGCGCCCGAGATAAAGCACGTCGCGCGCTGGCGCGATCAAATGCGCCATCGCGGCGATATCGCCGTCATGCGCAAGCGCTGCGTTGATCGCGGCGGGTGCCTCAGTCAGATGCTTGACCACCTCCTGCTCTTCCGCGCGGGTCATCTTGCCCTTCACCACCGCCAGATGCGCGGCGAGTGCGGCCAATACCGCAAGCTGACACGAAAACGCCTTCGTCGATGCAACGCCAATCTCTGGCCCGGCATGGGTGGGGAGAAGCAAATCGGCCTCGCGCGCCATGCTGCTGGTTGGCACATTGACCACGACGGCGATTTTTTGCCCGGCTTCCTTGGCATGGCGCAGCGCCGCGAGCGTATCGGCGGTTTCGCCCGATTGGCTGATGAACAGCGCTAGCCCGCCTGCCTCTAGGACGGGATCGCGATACCGAAATTCGGATGCGAAATCCAAATCGACCGGCACGCGAGCGAAGGTTTCAAACCAGTATTTGGCGACCATTCCTGCGTAAAAGCTCGTCCCGCACGCAACGATGGTGATGCGGTTGATCGCGCTCAGATCGAAATCCATTTGCGGCAGCGCAACCTGCTGCTCAAGCGGACGGATGTAGCTTGATAGCGTTTGCGCGACCACGGTGGGCTGCTCAAAAATCTCCTTCTGCATGAAGTGGCGGTAATTGCCTTTTTCGATCGCAGCCGCTGAGACACCCGATGTCGTGATTTCGCGGGTGACGGGGTTATTGTTCTTATCGAAAATCTCTGCGCCCGCTTTGGTGATGATCACCCAATCGCCTTCATCCAGATAGGCGATCTTTTGGGTGAGGGGGGCAAGGGCAAGAGCGTCGCTGCCCAGATAAGTCTCGCCTTCGCCATAACCCACAACAAGCGGCGAACCGAGCCGCGCGCCGATCAGGAAATCCGGGTGCTGCCGGAAAGCAATCGCAAGCGCAAAGGCCCCGCGCAATGTTGGCAAAACGGCCTTCACTGCGTCAGCGGGTGATTTGCCCGCCTCGACCTGCTCGCTCACCAGATGTGCGACAACCTCTGTATCGGTCTCACTCTCAAACGTTCGGCCACGCTTGGTCAGTTCATCGCGCAGGGTTTTGAAATTCTCGATTATGCCATTGTGCACCAGCGCGACTTCGCCCGTCGCATGGGGATGTGCGTTGCTGGTTGTTGGCGCGCCGTGCGTGGCCCAGCGGGTGTGCGCGATGCCGATATTGCCGGGGGCGTCATTGGTCTTGAGTTCAGTAACAAGGTTCGCTAGCTTGCCCTGCGCGCGCCTGCGGACAAGCTGTCCGCCGTCGATGGTGCAAACGCCCGCCGAGTCATAACCGCGATACTCCATCCGTTTCAGCCCATCGACCAGACGGTCAGAAACAGGGGACTTGCCAACAATTCCGATAATGCCGCACATTGGGTTACGCTTTCGTTCAGAGGGTATAGGGAACGCGGATGCCTGGCATCTCTGCCGGAAAATCCTTGGTGTTTCGAGTGACAAGGACTCGGCCCCGGATTTGGGCAGTCGCAAGTATGATCGCGTCGGGAGATTTCAACCTAGGTCGTTCCCGGCGAAGTGATGCGGCTCGGTGTGAAATCTCGTCATCTATTTCGTCGAGCCCAAAGCGCGAGAGAAACACCATCACATCACGCACGACGGCATCGTTCCCCTTGGAGAGAACTTCAATCCAAGCCATCCGGCTAACCCACATTCGTGCCCCGCTATTGGCAATCCGCAATATTTCAAGCCGTGCAGGATCATGTTCCAGCAGCGAGTCGATCAATATGTTGGCATCAAGGCTATAGCCGCTCATGCAGCTTTCTTTTTATGTTTCGCCAAAGCGCTTCGTGTCAGCGCCAGATAATGCGCACGTTCTTTGTCATCATATTCATCAAACATTTCCGGCGATTCAGCGCGAACCTCCTCGTAATCATCGTCCCACGGACGAGTCCATTCGGCCCGCCGTTTCCGGTCATACTCAGGGGGGTCGATTGTTACGCCATGCCGCGCCCAAAGGCCGAAATATTTCTCGAAACCCTCTTTGCCGCTTGCCTCAAGATAGTTAGAGACGGCTTCGCGCAATACGGCCGCGCGCGACTTGCCCTCGCGCTTTGCGATTTCGTCCAGCTTGCGAACATCGTCCGCCGGAACATCTACAAGGAATCTACTCATAATGACATACTGATATCATATCATGATATCATGTCAAGAGGGCGGCGATCTCAATTTCGAGCGGCTCAAGCCTTCGGTCGAAACTCGCGATCATCGCGCAGAGTATTGGTTCTGGCCGGATACGCGCCATGTCAAGCACGTAGCCAGCCCGGTGGCCAAGCAGAAACAGAAAGCTCAACTGCGTCCGGCCATTGCCTTCACGAAACGGATGGATGGCATTGAGTTCGCCCAAAAAACCCGCCGCGCCAGTCACAAATGCCTCTGACGTTGCGCCACCGATGAAAGGTGTCGTTTGTAGTGACGCAAATAGCAATGCCATCTGCTCATATATATGTTCTGGGTAACAAAACATCGCGCCACCCTTAGCGATGCGGATGGTGCGGTATTCCCCCGCCCAATCATAGACGTCTTGAAACAGATGATGGTGGATGGCGCAGCAGTGGGTTGGGTCGAATTGGCCGTTTGGAAGGGCTTCCAAGGTTCGCAACGTGAACATCGCAACATCAAATTCTTCAAGCTGGACAGCCGTTGTTATTCCTCGCTTGTTGAGCAGAACGGAACTGCCCTTATGGCAATAGGGATCGTCAAAATTGGCGTAGCCAGTCAAATATCAAGCCGCATTTCGGGTTTGCACATCCGCGATAAGTGCTTCGCGGATTTGATCTATGGAAAGCCCCTTGCGTCGCAACGCATCAATTCGACGGCGATAAGCCGGTGACAGGCTCAATCCTTCGACTGCCGAAATTGCGGCACCAGCTTCTTCGCCGAGGGTAATGTGGTCGAGTTGGTTCATCGAATGGGCCTTTCGGAGGAGAGGCTATGCGAGATTTGGCGAAGTGCGGCCAAAATCTGATCGCCAATGGCATTGATCGAAAGATCACCTGCCCGAATCTGGACAACGCTCGGCGCGTTTCCGCCTGTGGCAGCCAATATTGTCCCGAAATCGAGATCATGTGTCAGGATAACAGAGCCATGGACACGAGCATAATCCATGATGGCTGAATCTAGTGCATCCGGAGCACCGAGATCTGACCAATGCGCCGCCTCAAATCCGGCATTTCGCAAAAACCCCGCCCAACTTGGCGACAGGTTCATATCGATGATGATCTTCATCAGCTCGCGAGCTTGATTTCGCGTTCCTCCGCGCGCCATGCGGCATAGCGCAGCGCCTGCATCACATCTTCGCGTTCGAGATAGGGATAATCGCCAAGCAAGGCCTCGATACTGCGTCCTTCGCCAATCTGGCCAACCAACATACCAACCGTAACGCGCAGATCGCGCACACACGGGCGACCGCCCATCCGTTCAGGGTTGAGGGTGATACGGTCGAGTTGGTTCATCGGATGGGCCTTTCGATTGAGAGGCTATGCGAGATTTGGTGAAAATGCCAGCGTTTCATGATGCGTCGTTTGTGGCTTCGTGTGAGTCAAGCTTCCGAGCGTTCAGGGGCGAGGATGGGTGAGATTTATTTCACACGAAGACACCAAGCGATTTGATCTCGCAACAACAAGCGCTATCCAGACCAACTACTACTGAATGAGCCTTTGCGCTGGATGCCACGAATTGGATAAATCAGTGACTAACCGTAAACGAGTGCCTGTTGATATCGAAACAGACGTTTTGACGAAGAGTCACAGGCGTTGTTGTCTTTGTTGGTATCTTGAAGGTCGTAAAGATGTCAGAAAAGGTCAAATTTGTCACATAAATCGAGACCCTTCGGACAACTGCCCGTCAAATCTTGTTTGGCTTTGTCTTGATCACCATGACGAATATGATAGCAAAACCAGCCAGTCAAAGGGCCTGACTCAACAAGAAATCAAAACATATCGTGGAAAGTTGTATGATCACCTTAAAACGTCTGGAATATTAGAATCTGACGTGCCACCGTCAGCGGAATTGCCAATAGCAGGGTCTGCACGCCCTTCGAACGCTGATAGCAGAACGATGCCTCGCCCTTGGAGATTTTCGGGTTGGCTGACTGCAGATGCCCTAACATATTTTGCTTACACCGCAGGCAACCGGTTTGACGGTGTTTGTTTGATAGAGCAGATAAACTTACCCGATGGTCGAATTGTAATTGCCTGTATCCAGACCGCGGGAAATCCCGGCACTAGTGTCACAAATTGCGTGGAAAATATCTGTGGTCAGGTTTGCGAGCGATTTGATATTTCCCCCGAAAAGCTGGTTTGGTTGGAGAATTACGAAGATATAAATCCTCGAGAGTGGCAACTGGTTACGTTTGCTGACCCCGCCTTGTTCACCTCACCCTTGTGGACTCCGGTGACAAGCAAAATATGGCAAAGTCTCAGACTCCGACCACGCGAGAAACTAGAAAGCACTTCAGGTACGCTTGTTTCCAAACTGAAAAAGCAATTCTCTTGGCCGCCGCCAGACGAAGATTAGGTTAGCTTTTGACCACCCTTCTTCCTTTTCATCGCCTCGTTAAACCGATCTGCCCAGCCTGCCTTCGCCGACTGTTCCGCGCGCACAAGCCGCAGCTCGCCGTCAGCTACGTCCTTCGTCACCGTGCTGCCCGCGCCCACAATCGCGCCTGCGCCGATTTTCACCGGGGCAACCAGCGCTGAGTTCGACCCAATAAACGCACCTTCGCCAATCACCGTTTGATATTTGAAATAGCCGTCATAGTTGCAGGTGATGGTGCCCGCACCGATGTTTGCGCCTGCGCCGACGTCGGCATCGCCGATGTAGCTGAGGTGGTTGGCCTTGGCGCCTTTGCCCATCCGCGCTTTTTTGACCTCGACGAAATTGCCGATCTTGGCTTTTTCCTCGAGCACCGCGCCGGGGCGCAGGCGTGCGTAGGGGCCGACTTCACAGTGCGCGCCGATGGTTGCGCCTTCGATATGGCAAAAGCTGCGGATTTTGGCGTGATCGGCAACGCTGACGCCGGGGCCAAAGAACACGTTCGGTTCGACCAACACGTCACGGCCAATCACTGTGTCATAAGCAAACCAGACGGTTTTAGGGGCGATCAAGGTTGCCCCGTCATCCATCGCGCGCAGGCGGCGGCGTTGCTGCCATTTACCCTCGACGGCCGCAAGTTCGGCGCGGCTATTGATGCCAGTAACATCGAACGGATCGGTTTTGACGACCGCGCAGTGGCGGCCATCGGCATTGGCGATGTTGACGATATCGACGAGGTAAAATTCCTTCGCTGCATTCTCATCGGTTACGCGCGAAAGCAGGCCGAAAAGGTCACGCGCCTTCACCGCCATCAGGCCCGAATTACAGAGGCGGCAGGCGCGCTCCTCAGGCGTCGCGTCCTTATGTTCGACCATCTTAGTGATGCGGTCGCCTGCGGTGATGACGCGCCCATAAGACTGGGTATCGTCAGGCTCAAACGCGAGCACGACAACCGCTGGCGCGTCTGCCGCGTTTAGCCGGTCAATCATCCCCTGCATCGTCGCCGTCGGCACAAACGGCACGTCGCCGTAGAGGATCAGCACATCACCCCCCGGATTTTCTGTGGCGAAGCCGCTGAGCGCATTCTCCGCCATCTGAACCGCATGACCAGTGCCATATTGCGGCTCTTGCACCGCAAGGTCAGCCGATCCGGCGAGCGCCTTTTCAAGCTGATCCTTGCCGCTGCCAACAACAACGACCTTCTTCGCAGGCTTGAGCGCGTCTACAGCGTCCATCAAGTGCATCAACATTGGCCGCCCGGCAATCGGATGCAGCACTTTGTGGAGATCGGATTTCATCCGGGTGCCCTTGCCCGCAGCAAGGATGATGGCGGCGATTGGTGTGTCTGTCATAGTGTGCGCCATTGCCACCAAATGCTTGCCATTTCCATAGGGTCGCTGGCATGGGGCAAGTATGGCTGATTTTCCCTTTGATATCGTCGGATTTGATCTTGACGGCACGCTGCTCGACACGAGTGGAGACCTGACCGCTGCGGTCAACCACACGCTTGCACTTGCGGGGAAACCGCTCCTCAGTGTCGAAGAGGTCAAGCCGATGATCGGCGGCGGCGCGAAAGTGATGCTTGAGCACGGCCTCAAAGCCACAGGCGGGATCGCAGAGGAGGAATTCCGCCCGCTCTACCGCGCGATGATGGCCTATTATACCGAGAATATTTCAGTGCATACGCAGCCCTTTCCGGGCGCGGTTGCGCTGCTCGATCAGCTTGATGCGATGGGGGTGCGCTACGGTGTCGTCACCAACAAATTTGAAAGCTTGGCAACCAAGGCGCTGGCCGATCTTGGTCTGCTTGACCGGATGGTGGCGGTTATCGGCGTCGACACCCTCGGCAAAGAGCGCGCCAAGCCCAAGGGCGATACGATCATTGAACTCATCGCGCGGTGTCAGGCTCTGGGAAGCGGCCCGCGTACCGTATTCATAGGTGACTCTATTTATGACACGATGGCTGCGAAAGACGCAGGCGTGCCAAGCGTGGCGTGTGCGTTTGGGTTTTTGATGCACAGTCTTGAGGAAATGAATGCCGATGCGGTGATTGGTCACTTTGATGAGTTGATTGAGGTGCTGCGGGGGGTGGGTTGATTACCGGCGTCCAGCATGATATCTTACATACGTCTTACTTTTGAGGCAAAGCATAAGGATGCCATCATGGCAAGCAATCCAGTCGAAAAAACGACGTTATCTTCAAAAGGACAACTCGTCCTGCCAAAGACACTGCGCGACAGAAAGCAATGGAAAGCTGGTAGCAAATTGACGCTTGAGGATGTTCCTGACGGCGTGATGGTGCGGCTTGTTCCTACGAAGCGTAAACGCTCAGTTGACGAAGTTTACGGGATGCTTCGCTATAATGGCCCCCCGTTGTCGGAAGCCGAGATTGAACGGCGGATTGACGAAAGCCTTGCCGAA
>JANOXQ010000147.1:0-27313 GCA_031418495.1 Sphingomonadales bacterium | reverse complement strand
ATGCGCTGCGCCTCAGCATTTGACAGGCTATAGCCAGTGGTTACGCCAGCGCCGCCAATGGTGGTCACGCCGCTGCCCGTGTTGGTCAATTGCGCGACTGTCGTCCGGTCCTGTTCGCCGATCCGTCCGCTTGTGGTGTTGACCGCAATATCACTCGAACGCAGGTCAATCGAAAGGCCATTTGCAA
This sequence comes from Sphingomonadales bacterium, assembly GCA_031418495.1. Lineage (GTDB taxonomy): Bacteria > Pseudomonadota > Alphaproteobacteria > Sphingomonadales > Sphingomonadaceae > Aquisediminimonas. Next base: position 27,126 of record JANOXQ010000147.1, on the reverse strand, counting down.
CGCCGCCAACCGAAAGCAGGTTGCGCGCAGTAACATTCAGATTGCGACCAGAACTCGTGTTGCCGGTCATCGTTGCGCTGCCATCGGATGCGATCACGATATCACCGCTGCCACTGCTGAGTGTGCCAGTGCTTATGTTGCCGCCATTACTGCTCGTCAGGCGGACATCGCCTGATGCCGTGGTGTTCATTGCCGAAAGCGCGCCCGCTGCGGTCAGGCTGACGTTGCCACCCACCGCGCGTACATCGCCAATGGTCATCGCACCGTTTGAAGTCGCGGTGATATTGGTTGCTGCGGTAAGCGTGGTTGCGTTTACAATCTGGCCAGTCAGGGCGATGTTAGTTCCTGATGTCGCGCTGCCTGTGGTCAGGCCTGTTGCCGCCGCAGCCGTTACAGCGCCACGCGCCGTTACGCTGACAGCATCGATTGATCCAGCAGTTGACGTCAGGCTAACGTCGCTTGTCGAGAGGGCATTTGGTTGCGTAATCGCAGACATGACCGTAATCGGGCCGACTGCCCGGATCACGATGTCATTGCCGTCACCATCCTGATCAGCGCCGCCGCGTGTTGAGACTGCGCCAAGCATAACGCCAGCGCCGCCAATTAGGCGGACATCATCGGCCGCACTTGCCGAAGCAAGGTTGATCGCGCCGCCATTGGTGACTGTAATGTCATTGCCAGCAATTAGCGCGCCTGTGGTGAGCGCACCGCTGCTATTGGTAAGATTGATTGTAGTGCCTGAATTGGTGCTGCCGAGCGTTATGCCATTGGCTGCTGTCACATCGACATTATTTGCGGTCGCCGTGACAGTTCCCGAAGTGACCGTATCGCTGGCACGAAGCATGACGCCAGTACCACCAGCCACATTCCCCGTCACAATCGCGCCTTGGCTGGCGGTAAGCGAGGTGGTTGTTCCAGACGTTACATTGGCCGTCGCCACACTGCGTCCGGTAATGCTGACTTGCCCGATGGCATTGGTTGACCCGGTTGCAGCAAAGCTGCCCGTGCGGTTGGCAATGAAATCGCTTCCTGCCGAAGCTGCTCTGCCATTTACTGCGCCATCGGTTGCCAAGGTGGTTGAACTGCCCGAGATCAGGTTGGTGTAGTTGAGGGAGCCTGTGCCCGTTGCAGCAATCGCCTGACCGGCGCTTACAGTGCCGAGTGTTGCGCTTGTACCAAAGTTCACATTTGCATTGGTTGCTGCACTGACATTTGCCGCATTCACCGAAGCGGCATTGATCGTAACCGAACTAAGCGTAGCGGTTGACTGCATGATGTTGGCAGATGCGCCGCCGTTCACGAGGATCGCACCTTGATCTGCTGTGAGCAATGTTGCTGTTACCGTACTTGAATCATTTGTCGTGACCGATAGCGCATCGCTTGCCCGCGCTGCGCCAATCATTACGTTGCCGTTCGCAGCGACTGTAATATCATCGCCTGCGATAAGCATCGATGCCACTGTGTCATCCGTGCCGCCGGTTAGGTTGATGTCACGTCCTGCTGATGCCGTACTAAGTGTAATTTTCCGCGTTATTTGGCTGCCAAGCGGCGGCAATGTCGTATCAACGTTTATATCGTTAGCAGCATTAACGAAGCCAGCATCAACTTCAAATGCGGTAAGAGTAACAGAGCCAGTGCGGCTTACAATATTGTCAACCTCAACAACGCCTGTGGTGATCGAGATTGGCCCACCGGCAGCAATATCGCGGCCTGTGACGCTGCCGCCCAAAATGATGCCGCCAGTAACAATGTTTGTAGCCCCACCCGATGAGAGGTTGGTGAAGTCAAAACCGCTGAATCCATCAACGCGAATGTCACCGCCAGCTACTGCATTAGTTACTGTTGCGCGGTTGCTAAACCGCAGATCAAAATCAGTTGCTGCGTTAATGGAAGTTGCATTCACGATCGTTGCATTGATTGTGATCGAACCAAGTGTCGATGTCGCCAGATCAATGTTGGCTGAAGTTCCGCCATTAACCAAAATCGCACCTTGATCTGCGGTGAGTGAAGTTGCAGTCGCGCTGCCGGTTGTTGTCAGCGTAACATTGTCTTTTGTGCGACCGTTGCCAAGCATGATAATGCCAGAATCGGCTGTGATGCTGAGGTCGCTCGGATCCGTCACTTGGCCGTAGCCGGTGTTGAAGCTACCTGTAGAGGTTGCGGTCATGATGTTGACATTGCCAGCACCAACCACATCAATGTCATCACCTGCGGTCAGGCTAGTCGAGGTGATGCCACTGGTGCCGCCTGTCAGACTAATGTCGCGGCTTGCGGTAACGGTGCCAAGAGTGATGCTGCTATTTGCAAGTCCTTTGGTATCAATTAGCACATCAATCGCTGCGGTCGTGCTGCCGATATTAACACTGCGTGCGCTTGCCACGACGTTGCTGCCGGTGCTCGTTAGGCTGTCAACATCGAAGCTATCTGCCATGACCGAAAGCAGACCACCTGCAATTGCAGTGTCGCCGGTAACGCTGCCGCCAGCCATGATCGTAGTGGCACTGCCCGAGGTGAGCGAGGTGAATGCCGTGCTGCCGCTTCCGATTACGCTAATTGCATCACCAGCAACCATTGTGCCAAGCATCGCGCTCGCGCCAAAATTCACCCCGACAGCGGTTGCAGCATTTACATTATCTGCGGCAACCACATTAGCGTTAATCGTCACCGAACCGAGGGTCGCAGTTGTATTCATAATGTTGGCTGACGTGCCCCCATTCACCAACACCACGCCCCGATCAGCGATAACTGTACCCGCCATTGTTCCGGTGATCGTAGTGAGGGTAACATTATCCGTGGCCTGCGCAGTGCCAATCATGGCTTGGGCTGCATTGAGCGTGATATTGCTCAAATCTCCGCCGTAACCCCAATCGCCATAGCCATGATCACCATAGCCAGCGTTGAAACTGCCGGTTGTCCGGGCCAAATTAATTTTGGCATTGCCGGTGATATCGATTTCAATATCATCGCTTGCCAGCAGGCTTGTTGCTGTGAGGCCGTTGCTTGCACCGCTCAGGATAATGTCACGCCCGGCGGTCACGGTGCCAACGGCAATGCTGCTGTTGGCAAGCTGGCGTGTATCGACAATGATATCAAGACCAGCATTGCTGGTGCCGACAATAATGTCGCGCCCGGTTACAAATATGCTGTCAAAATTGCTTGAAAGCGCACCTATATTGATCAGATCGCTGTTAAGTTGGACAGTAGTTCCAGCGTTAACTGCAGTTCCGGTAATTCCAATGCTGCTGCTCAAATTGGTTGAGCCGCCACTTGTGAGCATATCGAACATGACTGCGCCGTTGCGACCCATAAATTGGATTGAACCAGCCGCATTAGCGCTGCCACCGCTGATGCCACTCGCCGCATTAAGATTGATTGCCTCACCTGAGCTAAGATCAACAAAGGTGATCATTCCCGCTGTCGAGGTGCCGTTAATTGGCCCCTGATCTGCACTTGCGGTGCCAAGTGATTGGTTGCCGCTGGTCACAACGTCGATCATGCGTCTGGCGGACGATGCGATGCTAGCTAATGCTGCCGAATTAACGCGGATATCCTCGCCTGCATTGAGGTTTGTAGCGCTTACTGCGCCATTGCTCATCAAACTAATATCACTGCCGTTAGGTACTGAACCCACGATAGAGAAAGACGGCGCGTTGAAGACAAGGCTGCGATCATCCCGCGCAGTGCCGGCGGTAGTAATAGCCCCAAGGGTCAACCCTGTTGCGCCACTGATATCTGCATCATCACCCGCCGTTGCCGACCCGATATTCGCAGCGCTGTTTGCGATCAGACGAATGTCTTCACCAGCGGCCAACTGTGTGCCCGTGATGTTATTGGCATTGACTCCGATCATGGCCGCCGCGTTTGCGGTGCCAAGCGTCACGTCGCCTGTGGCAACTACGAAGATATTGCTAGCGATTGTTGAGGCAAGCTCTGCGCTGCCTGCGCTGTTTGCGGTTACGTTGTTGAGCGCCGTCGCTGTTCCAGAAACAAGGGTGCTGCTAGCATTGAATAGAATGTCACGGCCAGCATTTGTTTGGCCAGCACTGATATTACCTGATGCGCTGTAAAGGACATCGCGCGCGGCTGTACCTACTGTAACAGATACATTGGAAGCGTTAACCGAGAGATCAAGCCCCGATATCGCGGATATAATTGTCGCCGCTCCGCTATTTGAAGCGGTCACGGTTAGATTATTACTTATACCCGACATGAGGGCGGTCGCAGTTATGCCATTCGCACCGCTATTGAGCGTCAGCGCGCCACCAGCGTTTGCGCTGTTGCCCATGATCGCCCCAGACGCGGTGATCGAGGCGTTTGCGACCGAAGACAACATGCCAAAACCAACCGCCCCACCATTGGCGTTAAGTGTGAGCCTACTGCCTGCATTGGCATTGCCGCCTATGATTGAAGTCCCTGCAACCAGCGATGTGGTCGTTCCCGTCATCAATTGAGTGAAATTGATGCTTGTACCAGCATTGGCAACGATACGTGCGCCTGCGTTTGTAGTGCCAAGGCTGACGGCCTCGTTAGTGAGAACAATCACGTCAGTTCCGGCACTAAGCGTAGTAGCCGTCAGATTGGCCGAAGTGTTGCGAAGGTTGCGTTCAGCACTTGCAGATGTGATCGCCACGTCGCCGTCAACCATTGTGACGAGATCACGCATTGCCGACGCGTTGCCGATGATCGCATCGCCTGTACCGATTATATTCACGTCATTGCCAGCGGTCATGCTGCCTAGGATCGCATTGCCTGCGCCAAAGTTTATATCAATGTCGGTGCCCGCAATGATGGCCATTGCGTTGACGGCACTAGCGTTAATCGTTGCCAGACCTAGCGTAGCGTTAGCCTGATTAATACTCGCCGAACTGCCGCCGTTGATCAAAAGCGCGCCGCGATCAGCTGTTAGCGATGTTGTCGAGGTCACGCCGTTAGTGGCAGTAAGCGTCAGATTGTCTCTTGCTTGCCCAGTCGCAACGCTGACCGCGCCCATCATCGAAGCTACGCTCAGATCGCTTGGGTCGCCGCCATAGCCAGTGTTTAAGCTGCCCGTGGCACGCGCGGACGTGATGGTGGCGTTGCCGCCGGTTGTTACCATAACGTCGTCACCAGCAACGAGCGACGTTGCTGTCAGCATCGCTTGCCCTGAACCTGTCACCGTTACATCGCGTGCTGCAGCAACTGTGGCCAGTGTTCCGTTAACGAAGAAGTTCACATTAGCATCGGTTCCGGCAACAACATTGCCTGCATTTACGAATGCTGCGTTGAGAGTTACCGAACCTAAGGTTGCCGTGGCTTGCGCGATATTTGCCGACATGTGACCATTGACGAGGAGGTCGCCGCGATCCGCTGTTAATGATCCTGCCGAATTTGCGCCACCAATCCCGGTTGAGATTGTGAAGTTATCCTTAGCGCGGCCAGTTGTTAAATTTACACGGCCCATAAATGATGTTGTTACGTTGATATTGCTTGGATCGCCGCCATAGCCTGAATCAAAGCTGCCATCGGTAAGGGCTGATGTAATATTCACATTGCCTGTGGCAAACACATCAATGTCATCGCCTGCAGTGATGCTAGACGCAAAAACCGACGACATTGTATTTGGAATGGGAAGGTTATTCGCGCCGCCAGATGTAAGGCTGATACCACGTGCTGCGGTCGCCGTGCCAAGCGCGATGATGCTGTTCGCAAGCCCCTTGGTGTTGATAATGATATCAAGGCCAGCAATTGTTGTGTCGATATCAACTAAGCGCGCACTCGCATTAACGCTGTTGCCTGTGCTGGTCAGGCTATCAACATCGATACTGTTGGTCATTACGGAGAGTAGTCCACCAGCGGTTGACGCACTACCGGTGACGCTATTCGCGGCCATGAGCGTTGTTGCGCCTGCCGAATTGAGCATACCCAAGCTGATATTGCCATAACCGGCATTCACAGCAATCTGGCTGCCGTCGGTCGCCGTTGCGACGAAACCAATTTCGCCGTAGCCAAAATCGACTGTACGATCGTCAATCCCAGTGCCGTTGGTCGTGATCCCGCCTAAGGTTATATTGCCGCCGCTTGACGTTGCGGAGAAATCATCGCCAGCAAGTACGCCTGTCACAGAAATGTTGCCGGTCGCTGAGAGTGCAACATCTTCGCCCGCATCTAGGTTGGCACCAGTAATACTTGTACCACGCACCGCAAGTGTTGACTGAGCATTGGCGTTGTCAAAGCTCACAAATGCGCCTGAGTCGATAATGATGTTGCTGCGATTTGCAGGTGCATCAAGACCAGTGCCGAGCGCTGTCGCCGATAGGATTGAGATAGGGCCATTGCGGGCCGTAACCAACACATCATCGCCCGCAACAAGATCGCCAGCGCTTACGCCGCCAAGACGTGACGTGACGGTAAGATCATTATCCGAGCGGATGCGGCTGCCTGTCATCGCGTTAAAATCATTGCCTGCGATCAAGTTCACGCTGGCGGCAAGGATCGTGTTGGCATTTGCCGAGCGACCGCTGTGACTGACGGTAATGGTGTTAAGCGCTTCAGTTCTCAGATCATTGCCGACGAACACATTGCCCGTGCCCATCGCAGACACTGAGATACTTTCATCCGAAAGTAGCGTCACAGCGCTGTTGGCGATGATTGCGCCCGTATCAGCATTTAGAAATATGCCCGCGTTCGGATTGAACCCACCAGAATTGCGACCAAGTGTCTTTGCTGATAGAATTGAGAAGTTGGTTGCTGTCGTTTGACCGCCACTGGCGGTAATGCTGATATGACCGGCAGCCGCGTTAGTGATCGCTTCGCTACCGTCAGCAGGCGTTGAGACGCCACTGGCTTCGAGGTTAGTGCTGCCAAGATTGAATACACCCGCCGTAGCTTCGGCTGTGGCTGTCGTGCGAATATCGATGCTGCCGCCGCGTCCGCCAATTTCGGTTCCGCTGACAAGGCTGTCGCCGTTAGCGGTTGCGTTTGTCGAAGGCGTGGTGAGCGTCCCGCCAGTCGCGAAGATGTTAACCATACCACCTTGGCCAATTCCGAGCATCGCATTGGCATCTGTCGATAGATTCAACGCCTCGGTGAGCAAGACTGTGGCGTTATTAACAATAACTGATACCGTGCCGCCCGTTGCTAAGCCATCTGGCATCCCACCATTTTTAACAGGCACAGCGGGGCTGGTTTCGACGCCACTGCCACGGCCTCTTCCAATCATCGCATTTGCCGACAATGTGACTGTGCCGCCGGACAGAGTCGATCCACTCAAAACGTTGAACTCAGCAATGCCTCCAGTAGCATGGCCATTGGTTGCAGACGTCGCAGTGTTTGCAATTGGTTGAGTGTTGACCTGCGTTACGAAGCTGTTTGAAGTCGCATCCGAGATAATAGACGCATTGCCTGCCGAAAGCGTTGCACTATTTGATGCAGTCAATCGAGCAGTACCTGCAATCGCGGAGCCACCATTTGCATTAAGATCACTAATTCCGCCTGCGGCGGCGCTTCTGATCATAATGTCTGATGCTTGGAATGCGCCACCGGAAATGCTGACTGCAGCAGTGCCAGCCTGCGCGTTGCCCCCATTGCCGCCGAGATCCGAAGCCTGACCGCCACTTCCGCCGCCCGCACCGACCGTCAAATTAAGCGATCCGATCTGTATCACAGCGCCCGATGTGTTGGAAAGTATGGCAGTGCCGCCGGTGGCTAATCCACCATTCCCGCCGGTTTCACCAAACCCGCCTTCGCCGCCGCCAGCTGTGCTTCTGATGATTGCATTCGTTGCATTGAATGCACCACCCGCAATAGTAATCTGCGCATCGCCACCTTGGCCGGTGCCACCATTGCCGCCTCTGCCTCCAGCCGAACCAGCAATTTGTGCGCCGCCCATTCCCCCAGCTGTTGATGCGGATACGTCAAGTGTGCCGATTAAATTTGTCGTATTTGTAGCAGCAAAATTAGTCGTGCCGCCCATGGCTGCACCGCCATCGCCGCCAATTCGTCCAGTTCCGCCATTGCCACCGCCAGCGTTAGAGCCAATGAAGGCAGACGAATTCTGGCTGTTGAATTGCGCGTTAGTAACACGAACAATGCCGCCTATCCCAGCGCCGCCCGTTCCGCCGGTGCCCATGCCACCGTAGCCAGAATTGCCGCCAGTGCCGCCAATAACGCCAGCAGTCACAGTCAAATTCGTGGCAGTAAGTAAATCGGCCCTACCATCCACCTGCGCTATGCCACCGGTTGCCGCGCCACCATCGCCGCCATTACCATTACTAGCAGAACCACCTGCGCCTCCAACACCAAACGCACCAACAAATGCTGTTGAATTTTGAGTGATGAAATCAGCGTTAGTAATAGCAGAGGTGCCGCCTGTCGCGAGACCCCCAGCACCACCATTGCCTAGGCTGCCATAGCCAGCATTGCCGCCTGCACCGCCAAAGCCGCCGGAAGCTGAGGTCAAATCCAAGGCAACAAGCCTGCCACCGCTACCGTCGATTTGGGCAGCACCGCCTATTGCTCCGCCGCCCGCGCCGCCATTGCCATTACTGCTGCTGCCACCCAGTTCACCAAAGCTGCGAGCATTCGCCGTTGCGGCGATTGTCAGATTTACAGTGGAACCATTTTTAGCAAAAATTTGGGCTGCACCGCCAGTCGCTGTACCAGCGTTGCCGCCAGTTGCGTTGTTCTGGCCAGATTGTGTGTTGCCGCCTGCGCCACTCCTTGCAACGGCGACAGCACCGGAATTGTTAATCGTCAAATTCGCGGTTGCACCATCACCGGCGATCCTTGCAGTGCCACCTAGGCTATTGCCGCCGTTGCCACCATTGCCGTCAAAACCATCTCCGCCACGGCCGCCAAAGCTGTTTGCAGTCAATATCGCTATCGGAGATGTTATAGCACCTGAAGTCTGAGTGAAACTCGCCGAGCCGCCGTTGAGCGCGTTGCCGCCACTACCGCCAATAGCGCCGTTGCCGCCACTCCCGCCAACAGCCTCTGCGGCGACGGCAAGGTTAGCGATATTTGTCGAAACTATATTGGCCAAAGGTGCAGACGCTGTGACGCTTGCCATTCCTGCGCTGCCGTTGCCGCCCGTGCCGCCAGTGCCGAGTGCGCCATACCCGCTGTTGCCAACCCTGCCGCCACTTCCGCCTGATCCGCGCGTACTGAGCGCAACGTTGCTGAAATCGATATGATTGTTGATCAGATTAAGGGTCGCCGTGCCGCCCATTGCTGAACCGCCCGCGCCGCCACCTGCGCTGTTGCTTGCTCCACCAAGCCCGCCAGATGCTTCTGAATTTATGGTCAGATCGACCGCAAAGCGCGTACTGTTCGGCTGAATATCCGCACCGGCTAGCGTGAGTATAGAAGTGCCTCCAGTTGCCGCGCCACCAGCCCCGCCCGAGGTAGGCTGACCAAGCCCGCCAGATCCGCCGCGCGCTGATGAGTTAACTGAAGATGCTAGTAGAGTAGGTTGAGGATTTCTTGCCAACTTCATCAAAAACAATGTTGCTGCTTCGGATGTGAGCACGGCTGCGCGTCCACCAGTCGCTACGCCGCCAGCACCGCCTAAAATACCTTCGCCGCCATCACCGCCGTTTGCCGAGGACGATATTACCAATCCGGCAGTGCGAACCACGCCGCTAGTGATATTAATTTCTGACGTTCCAGCAATTGCTGCGCCGCCAGCACCGCCGGCTTCAGCACCTCGATTGCCAAGCCCGCCGCGACCGCCGGTCGCATCGGTTGTCAACCTGAAGGACTCGATAATTGAGTCGCCTCCGCTGATGTTCACGCGTGCGCTGCCGCCCACTGCGCTGCCACCAATGCCGCCGAAAATAGCTTCGCCGCCAAGCGCATTTGCGTCGAGAACCAGCGGGCCGGATTGCAGTGAACCCGAATTGATGTTCACAACTATATTACCGCCAACTGAATCACCGGCAGACTCAATGCCGCGCGTCATCGCTGACGCATCGATGCCAATTGTGCCCGTGCTGCGTATTCTGCCGCCGTTGTCTGTTGTCAGCGACACCGCGCCGCCAAACGTATCGCCGCCGCTTACTGCATTCGCGCCGTAGTCCATTGCCGATGCGAGGATATCGCCGTTATTTGAAACTAATGCCGTAATGGTGCCGCCGCGCACTTCGCCGGGTTGCACCCCGAGTGTCGATGCAGACTCTTCGGCGGATACGTTGGCGGAAATCAAATCGCCAACGAGCAAGCTGCCATTGTTGGCGTTGATCGCAATGGTGCCGCCTTGAAGCGCGCCGATACCTTCTGACCCGTTGGCGGATGCATTCAGTAACAGATCACCATTGATGTTGATCACCGTATCAGTCACATCAAATTGAATAGTGCCGCCAGTGCTTGATGGTGGCGTTGCTTCGTTGGTAACGAACGCAGCGCCGCGTTCCTTCTCAGGCCCAGTTCCCATATCACCTGATTGCAAAGCACTTGCGCTAACATTAGCCATAATCGTGCCGAGGCCAACCACGCCGCCACTCGCGACCAAAGACGCTGTTCCACCAGTGGCCACACCGCCAAGATCGCTCACGGCGCTGCTGTCAAAGCTTATGTTGATTGGCGCAAAGGTTCCGCCTCCCAGAATAAGGTTTGCCGTCCCACCGGTTGCATTTCCAGCAATGGGCATTTCATTTTCATCGAGTCCGGCAACACCGCGCGCACCCGCTTCAATCACAAGACCAGCCGCTGAAAGCTGCGATCCGGCCGCCCCGACCCTGACGGTCGCGCTGCCGCCGAATGCGTTTCTAGCGAAGACTGAGTCAGCGTCCGACGCCTTAACATTTGCGCTACCAGAGACCATAACTCTGCCCAAATCTGCCGCAAGCAGTGAAATCGGGGTGCGGACTTCACCAACCCCTTGCGACGGGCCGCCGTCTACTGCCAAATTGCCTATAACTGAGATCAGCCCCGAACTTCCACCATAACCGGTTTCGCCAATTGCGATTACGCGCGCTGCCGCTCCGTCAACCAGGTTATTTGATGAAACCGATAGGCCAGCGTTAAACAGCGCAATGCTGGTCGCAACCGCCCTGACTTCGGCAAGACGGTCAGCATTGAGGGCAACACTGTTATTGAACTGTATCGTTGTTCCTACTGCGGGCGCAATTAGAGCATCGCCAGTTGCATTGGTCAGAAGCGATGCGTTGAAGATCGTCGCGCCGTCGGCACCAATTGTGATGTTTGCTGGTGCTGTACCCGCAGTGAAATCGGTGAAGCTAGCGCCATAGCCGCTGTCAGACACATTACGGCCTGCTGACAGGATAATAGCACCGTTTCGTACACTTGCCGACGTCGCGGCTGAATAGCCGAGTGACCCTGAAATCAGCGTTGTGATCGCATCATTTTTGGGAACCGCTGCCACGTAAATCCGCTGTGGACTAGTATCGTTTGGCGCACGCGTCAGTTCGGTCGTGCCATTATGCGTTACTGCCGCACCGCCATCGATTCCTTGAACAAAGCTGATGTCAAAGAGATTGTTTTGGATCGTCACATCAACCGCTTCGGCGGCAATGTAACCGATTGATCCGTCGCTCTTTACATTGCCCGATTGGATAATACGCGGCGCTACTAGCGCAACATAACTGCCAGCACCTCTCGCGGAGATCAGGGCACCGGCATTAATGTCAACAGCAGCGCCTGATGTTGCGCCGCTAAAGCGGAATGTGTTTGCTCTTTCACCGAAACCGACGTCTGCTGCCGAAAGTACAAGGCTACCAACGTCAAAAACTGATGTTGAACTCGCGATGATCCCGCCTGGACTGTAAAATAGGATCGTCCCGCCCGGACTTGTTCCTCCAGTCGCATTGGCAATTCGTGACTGTACAATGCCATCAAAACGGATCGCGCGCGTTGCATCGCTAGTGATAATACGATTAAGAACAGTAAAATTGGTGACGCCCGAGTTTGGATCGTTCTGGAAAAGACCCGTTCGCCCGCTTGGTAAAAATGTAATGGGGCCGCCGCCATTAGCGGTATCAAATGGGGTAAAGTTGATTACCGTGTTTGATGATGCAACGGTGATTGTGTCGAGCGTTGAAGTTTGTAAAATTGTCGCGCTACCACTGACGACAGTTCCAGTGCCTTGAAAGGCAGCATTCGCGCCAGACGGCGGGGCAGGGCCTGAAGCTGCAGCCTGCACGTCTCCAAATGAAATCATTGAGGTCGCCATAGCGCAACTGGCTAGAAGCCTGAGTTGCAGGATTCTAGCCTGCCCTTGGGTTCGCGCTACGATGGCCAACATAATCTATGTCCTTCAATGCAAAAGCGATTTCGCTTTACTGCCGCTTCCACGGTATCAATCTAATGGTGAGGTTTGCTAGGACGCGCACGTCACCACGCTTGTCTTGTAGACCTGTGCGCTTCAATGGAACCGCAGCACCAAGATCAAGATTGATACGCTGGCCGTAGCCAACACGGACGCCACCTCCAGCCGAATAGAGCTTTTGCGGATTGAGCGAGCGCTGATCAGAATCGCGATTCCAAACGACGGCCGCATCGCCAAACACATAACCCTGAAGCGCGATGCTCTTGGCTGATTTGGGGATCAGGCTGCCAACCTTGATTTCGCCCGCTGCAGCAACGCCGCGATCACCACTTAAAATTCCGGGATCGTAGCCACGTCCAACAGTGTAGTTACCAGTGGAAAACTCTTCAAAACTCAACAGCGCTTTTTTGGCATATTGCACACGCGGGGCGAGGCTAAATGCTATATTTCTGAGTGGGCGGATTTCGCCATAAGCTGATGCGCGAAGCACAAAGGCAGTTGCATCACCTTCTGCGCGACTTGGACAACGGCCAAGCGTGCCACACCGAAGACTGGATCCAAGCGCACCGATGCCGTGCCGCAACTCTACCGTGCCAAGGATGCGCCAACGAGGCTCAGCGCTTGAATAGCCGCTAGCGTCAGAAAGACTGCTACTATCAATCGCGTCAATATCAATTTTTCCGTAAAAGACGCGCAATTTATCATTCGTAATCAGAGATCCGGCAACACGGGCGCGCTGATCAATTATATCTAGCCCGCTGCTTAAGTTGAGATTGTTCGCTTGACGCCGCAAAAGCGGGTAGCGCGCTGATAGTGCTCCAATAAGTGTTTTCGAGGTTAAAGCGCTGCCTGCACCGATCGCTGGCTTTGTAACTGCATAGGTCAGGCCGCCGCCAAGCGTTAAGCCTTGCCGTCCGACGCGAATCTCTTGGCCAAACTGGCCGACCAGTTGTTCTTTGAAGTCAGTGGTTGAAAAAAAACCAAGTGTGGTTTGATCACCGATCCCGAGCAGGCCGTTCAGCCGAACTTGCGAAATTCCTCCAAATCGGCCAACCGCTTTTGAGCCATAATTCTGGATGTTTATGTCAACTTCAACGGGGGTATAACTTACCTGAACATCGCCTATGACCTCACCGGGATTGGTTCCCGCAGGACGCAATGTAAGACGCACATCATAGCCAGGAATGTCGCGTGCTAGCAATAAATAGCGTTCAGCCTCAACCACATTGAAAATCGGCTGATTCTTAAGCGCCTCAAGATATCCAGAAATCAGGCCACTGGATTTTCCAACATTACCGCGAACCTGAAAATTAACCAGTTTTGCAAGCAACACATCAAATTTTACTGTGCCACTGTCAATCTTCTGTGGAGGAATTTGCACCGCAGCAAGATATCCCTTGCTGCGCAGGATCGTCGCCGCTTCATCGCGAATGACGCAAACCGTCGAAATAGGAAGAGTTTGGCCCAAATAGCGCAAATATGCGGGACGCAATATTTCCGCATCAATCCCACGCAAATCTCCAAAATCGACTTTTTCGAGTTTAACAGAAATATCTTTGAAGTTTTCGTTATCAAGCGCACACGGCGCGCGCTCAATTTTTGTTTCATCACTAACGCGCTGCCCTTTATCTTTCATGATCGGAGCAATCGGCGCCCGGTCAATTTCCTCACGTGTTGGCGTTGAAGGCGGAGGTGCAGTTTGTGCTAAAAGCTCCGTTGGCAATCCGGCAAACGAGACTAAAGTGCCAGTAAGTGCCACAAGCTCAAATTTCACGATCGTCCCCCATTTATGCTCACAAATCAGACAGTGAGCATACTGGCCAAGATAACGTAACCGAGCCTAGCTTCGCCTATAAGGCAAATGCTAGGGCAAGTCTGCTCAACTTGCGAAAGGTGTAGCTACTAACTGTCGACCAGAGGAACCGCAGATGCTGCCTTGTTTGGCCGCTACCCACATTAAAACCAAACGCTTTAACCGGCTGGCCTGTCTTCCGCAGTTTGTGCTGAAACAGTTTCAATCAGCAAATCAAGCTGCGCGTTGCAGCCTGAACGCACAAAGCCAGCAATCGTATTTTCTACACCTAGTGGGTTTGGCCCCATCGAGGCGAAGCGAAGCGTAACAGGCGTTTCAAAACCATCACGTGAAACGCGGAATTGCGCGCCGTCGGTAATTGGGAGTTCTGCAGTCGGCCATGCTTTGATCGATTGCATTGGCCTCAAGGAAACCGGAGCTGCCTTTCCATCGCTTACGCGGGTCAAAGTAACATTTGAACCCTGCTCACCAGTTGGCGTCCACAATGAAACGGCATTGGCATCTGCAATGCAAACGGTTGCTGATTTTGTTATATCAACAAGCCAGACATTTGTCGGGCGGAGTGGAGCTTCGCTGACTGCACCGCGCACCGCCCCAGTCCGCACTTGTCGTGTGCCAGTGTTTTTCATAACTGTTGAAATGTTTGCACTGGTCTGGGTGTTTGCAGTAGTCGAGAATGTTCCCGGACCTTTCAATATTCGTGTGCCCTGACCGTCAAGCAAGGTCACAATGTCACCTGCTTTAAGCGTAACCGTACTATTATCAGCAATCGCTTTCCCAGGGGAAAACGCCTTTGCCGACGGGCCTGATGATTTAACAACTATGGCTTTAGCACTCGCCACAGCGACATCTGCACTAAGCAGCGCAAGCGCTGCAACCCCCAGTGCTAAGGTTCTATCAATCCAAGACAAAGTAGCCTCCTTTTTCTTGATGCGCTAACCTGTAGACAAAATTTGCTAGCGCAATATCCTCTGGATGGCTAGCTGAATCATCGTTAAGCGCTGTGATGGCGGACACATCACCACGAATGGCCTTCTCTGCGAGATATGCAAACCTTTGTCTTTCGACCTTATCCATTTTAGGCACAGGTTCAAACACCTCAAGCGGGGTTGCTCTTCCGCGGAGAACGACTCGTCCAAGCGGGCGGAACCAGTCAACTCCAGCCAAGTCGACCGCCTCTTGGCTTGCCAGCACCTTTGATTTGGTTTGCTTGTTCGCTGCCTCAAGACGCGCAGCAGTATTCATACTGTCACCAAGTGCAGTATATTGGAAACGACCCTCTCCACCAAAATTACCTACAATCGCTTCACCAAAATGTAAACCAACGCGGGTAACGCCAATCTTCGGCACTCCGTCGGGTACAGTTTTACGAAACTCTTCGCCAGCTTCATAAAGCGCCCAAGCAGCCTTGGCAGCACGCTCGCCATCGTCAGGTCGACTGATTGGCGCACCCCAGAAGGCAACGATGGCATCGCCAATAAACTTATCGATGGTGCCACCATATTCGAGCACAACACTACTTAGCATATCAAGATAGCGATTAAGTAGCATTGCTACCATTTCTGGCTCAATCGCGTGAGACAGTTTTGTAAAGCCTTCAAGATCGGTAAAAACAACAAAAATCTCGCGCTTTTCGCCGTGTAGTGTAAGGCTATCAGGATTGCGTAATATCTCAGAGGCGATGGCAGGCGGCAGAAATTTGCCAAGTGCGCCCTGCGCAAATTGGCGCTGTTCGGCACCAATTGCACGTGCTGCTGCGCCTACGACTGTAAAGGAGAGCAGCCAGCCGAGCATCCAGCCGACCGAAGGCAGTAAGTAAGTGTCGATCAGAACAGATTGAAGATAAAAAGGCAGGGCAACCATCGTGCCAAGCTGTACAATGATTATAACAGCAATAAGTGAGGCGCGAATGTTGAGTGAGGCGCTGATTGCTGCGGCAAGCACTGCAACGATTGCAGATACCCATATCAGCCAATTCGGAACAGGCGATAGTATTCTGCCGTCAAGTTGCTGAGATAGCAGATGTGCGAAAATTTCGACTCCCCAAATTGGTTTTCCACCCAGTGAGGTCTCGAACAAATCGATATCTTGAATGTGTCCACCGATCAGAACATATTTGCCTTCAATCTGCTGCCGAAAAAGGGCTTCGGCCTCTGGGCTTTCGAATAATGCGTCTTCTGCAAGCGTATCTATTGGAATTGATGAGAAAACAGGGCGCTCAACAAATTCAGGCGAAACATATTGAATGCTGCCTTGGAAATTTTTGAAAGGTGCCTTTTTTCCGAGCGGTAGCAATGCGGAAAACAGGCGTTCGGGCTGCCCCTTGTGTACTGTTGGCCAAGTACGAAGCACATTATCGTCGTCAGGTTCGAGAATGATGTTGCCGAGCATGATATTGCCAGGTGGAAGACTCTTCTGAAATGTTTCAATAAACTCTTGCTGCCAAAGCATAATCTTGGATTCTGCAACATCTGCTGATGCATAAGCAATCCATGTCGGCGTTTTAACTGACCGAAAGGCTTCAATAATAATCGGATCTTCGGGCTGCGCCTGATCAATCAATATATCGATGCCAATTGCTTTTGGCTTAAAACTGTCAATGCGTTTTAGTGCCTTGGCAAGGATGGCGCGATCAAGCGGCGATCGCTTGCCTGTGGCAGCAAGCGTTTCATCATTATAGACGATCTGAACGATGCGATTATCTTGATCACGTCGTGGTGCCATCGTGCCAACTTGTAAATCAAAAAATGCTCGCTCAGCTTGGATCGCGAGCGGTATTTGCCAGCTGAAACGTGCAATAAAAACCGCAACAACTAACAGCAGCATCGTAAAGATCAGTCTGAGTGAGCCGATCTGCCGCAATGCCCTAGTCAACGAAGGCGCAAGCCCTGAAGCTGACTTTTTTCCAATATTTCTCTGTTTGCCAGCCATAAGTATGTCTGTTGATAGCGTTTAGCGCTGACCAAGCAGCTTTTGTCCCCCATCGCCTATAATACCAAAACCTGACCAATAATAGGGATGAGACGTATTCACATCATCCATAAGTGTGATTTGCGCCTTTGCCATCGCATCACCAACCGAAACGTCTGGAGTTTGTTTGAACAGCCCAGATATCAAACGTTCAGTTGCCTTGAAATCATCAGGTGCTGGCCAATGGCTGGCCACAATTGAACGCCCACCAGCCCCAACAAAGGCGCGAACAAGGCCATCAAGTGCGCTGCCGCCTCCGGTTGTAACGCCTGCCTCGCGGGTGGCCGCCACGCTTGCCTTGCCTGCCGTATCGCACGCCGAAAGTATTACAAGATCTGCATCGAGACGAAGGCCATAGATTTCGCTAAAGGTCAAAAGGCCATCAGATTTGTTATCGCCAAATGAGGTCAACAGCGCCGGGCGAGCAGGGCACTCAGGCTTTGGTGCAGCCACTAGACCATGTGTGGCAAAATGTATGATGCGAAAATCGCTAAGATCGGCGCGCGCCATCACCGCCGTGTCAGTAAATGCTGCTTCGGTAACAATTGATGAACGATCAGTACCAATAATGGATTGCACTTCACGCAGTTCTGATGCCGATATCGGCTTATTCCACTCAACTGCCGGCCAAGTGCAATTCTCATTCCCAATCCTTGTTAAGCCGCGCGTTGACGCAAATCGGCTCGCACTCCCAACGGGCGTATTTTGACCAAAACCCAGATATTCTTGCTTTGCAGTTGATGGCGGTGTGCTGCGCGCCTCTTTGAATGCGCGCGCTGAAACGGCTGTGCTGATCGCTCGGTTACGACCGAGCCATTCAACCCCAGTAAAATCAAACTGGTCTGAATCAGGCTTGGCTACGCGTGCGTCATACGCATCAATGCCGCGTTTGCCCGTTACTAATAAATTAATCGGCAAACGGAGCATCGCGCCATCTGGTTCAAATATCAAATGGCGCACAGCATCCATTCGTGCGGTAATTGGACCAAATAAATCGCTATAAAGTTTATTGGAGAGTTTTAAATCAAACGGATAGGTATTCAGTTGGCCTGCTTCATCCTTGATAATAGTATCGCGGATTGCATCAACGCTCTGTTCAAGCTGCTCCGCTGTCAGCGGAACCCGGTAGCCCGTCGCACCATTTGCATCGACAAAAATTCCATAAACGGCATTGCCGGTTACGCTCAATTTATAGTAAGCTTCGCCTGATTTAAGTGTTGTTTTCAGATCAGAAAGCACGATACCACCAGTTGCAATAGCACGATATTGAGAGAACTCGCTTAGTTTTGATTGGACTACGACCTGATCCTTTTCAAGCGTGTCGATTGAATTGCGAATGGTATCCATTGCCACCAGATTTTGTTGTGATTGATTACCCGTCACAGAGAGATTGGCGAGCTCAATCCGACTTTTTTCGATTTCTCTAGAAAGTGAACGTGCCTCGCGGAATAAGCGCGTTGCCTCTCCTGAGCCTTCGCTTAGTTCGCGTGAGAGGATTGCCTGCGTGTCCGCCACACCCGGACGCACAAGCGTCTGGCTTGCTAAAAACAGATCATCGACAAATTCAGGCTTCTTTTCAATCTGGCTTGCCAACAAAGCAAAATAGGGGCTAAGCAAATTGCCAATGCTTCCTGCAGACGCCGTAGTGGCAGATGATCCTGCAACAATCGAGCGATACTCGCGAAGCGCTTCTTCGGTATTGCCGCGCCTTGCGAGCAGCGCAGCAAGCCGTGCTCTCGCTCCGTTTACCGCAACAGTTTGCGGATAACGCGTTTCAAGCAGACTAAGCGATTCACGCATTTTGCCTTCAGCCGCAGATGCATTGCCTTCGCCTTCCAAAGCGAGCGCTTCTTCGGCTAAGATTTGTGAGCGCAGCCGGATTGCTGAAATAACCCGACCGTCCCGCACGCTAATCACATCTTTTAATGCGCGCCCAAGTACTTGCCTTCCCTCAGCGGGCTTGCCCGTAAGCCGCAAAAGTGTTCCGCGTAATTGCAAGGCTTGTGCATCAAGAAACACTCCGCGCTCTTGAGAGGTAAGGTTGTTCGTTTCGCTTAGACCAAGTTGCCTACCACCTAGCGAAGAATTGTTGAGTTCGGCAGAAATTTCGGGGCTAATCTCAATGGCTGTACCCAAGGCGATGGTATTTCTCGAAACCGGTGCAATTGGAACATCAAGAATTATTAGTGCTTCTGCAAAGCGCTGCTGATTGAGCAAATGCATAACACGGAAATTACGACGCAAACGAAGTTGAATCGGGTCATTTGTCGGTTGCTGGTCGCCTTTTCCGAACAAAACGTCTGCTTCAGCAAAAGCACCTAAATTGGATTTTTGTAAGGCGCGATTGATTACATATTCAATCTGACGTGCAGCCGTGTTTTCTCCGGTTGATGTTCGCTGTTGCAATGTTTCAAAAAATTCGGCTGCTTCAGCATAATTCCCACTATTATTGCGACGATAACCTTCTGCCAAAGCCTGTTCAGGATCAAGTGTACCAGCCTGAACACGCGCAAAAGCTATTGGATCATCAATCGATGTAGTCGCGATTGTAATCTTACCCGCAATAGTGCGATCCGCGATTATGGTGCGAAGCCCAAGTTTAAGGGCGCTCTCATAGCCAGATAGGCCTTCTGCCACCCAGAGGATGTTGCCCTTTGATTTGCTGAGTATTTTATAACCGACCGCAGCATCAGCCAATTTGCACTGTTGAGTGCTGACTAAACCTAACCCTTCGATAGTCTCGTCAGATTGTGATGTCGCTTTGCAATCTGCCTCCAACTTTCGGGTATTGGACATTCGCGATAGGGACTCAGCCGGGTTTCCACGAAGCGCGTATAGCTTGCCAATTGGGCGAGCAGCATCACGGCACACGATTGACCAAACTCGGTCAAATATGCCTGAAATTGCAGCATCGCGTGTTTTGCTTTGCACTTGGCAAACACCGTCATCACCAAGTCTAAAACTATTAGCAACGCTTGGCCGCTCGGTTTGCGCCGACGCTGGCACAGTGACAACCACAGCAAACACGCTGGTCGACAAAATGGTCAAAGCTATCTTTCGCACTGCAAACATCCTCTGCATAACATTAAAACGCTCAGCTAAATTGATCGCTTAATAGGTATGATGAAACTGGAGTGCGACCCTCCGGAATAAATGTTAGACCAAAACAATTGCCACTGAAAGGCCTGATTATCCTGATTTGTAAATCACATAGTGGCAACGCATTTGGCCAAAGTGCTGAAAGTCATTCGATCAATCATTATCCCATTTACCAAACCGGTTGATCAAAGGGGGTAACAGGTAAAAATCGTAACACTTAGAATGTCAGAATCGCATTCAACACCGACTCAGTATTTTTTTGATAACGTTAGCATAACGTATGATTGTTGGATCAGCAGCAATGTGTCGCCCTTGCGAGACTAGCCGATTACCATTGCACCAGACTGCATCGATACGCCCCGCTTTTGAAGCGAAAATCCAAGAGTCGAGGAGTTGATCACCGCCATGTTCATAAAGGAAGGGATATGCAGAGTTGAGCGTAATGATATCCGCACGCATTCCGGTTGTGATCCCAGATTTTATACCAAGCGCTTGCGCGCCCCCTGACAGGGCTGCGCTGAAAAGCCGCCCACCCACCGACGGATGCCGATCGCTCGCCAGCACATTGCGTGCCCGGTGAGACAATCGCTGACTGTATTCAAGCGCACGCAGTTCTTCAGCAGCATTGATCAGGATGTTTGAGTCTGTCCCCATACCGATCCGCCCGCCCGCTGACATGTAACGCAGCGCTGGAAAAATACCGTCTCCTAGATTCGCCTCTGTAATAGGGCAGAGACCAGAAACCGCACCACTTCTCGCAAGACGGTCAGTTTCTGCATCAGTCATATGCGTTGCGTGGATTAAGCACCAGCGCGCATCAACCTCCGCATTATCGAGAAGCCATTCAACCGGTCGCGCACCAAAAGTGGCAACGCTTGCTTTGACCTCATTCATCTGTTCGGCGGCATGAATGTGGATTGGGCCATCAGGGTCCAAGATTAGCAGTGCTTGAAGCTCATCAGGTGTCACTGCCCGTAAACTGTGTGGTGCGACTCCAAAAATTACATCATTTGGTGCCAAATTTTTGCTAGCTTCAAGCAATTTGGCGAAGCCATCAATATCATTGATAAACCGACGTTGGCCATGCTTCGGCGGCGCGCCACCAAAGTCGCTGTGCGCATAAAACACAGGAAGCAGCGTCAGTCCAATCCCCGTCGCATTCGCCGCAGCAACAACACGCTCCGCCATTTCCGCCGGGTTGGCATAGCGCCCGCCATCGGTATCATTATGCAGATAGTGAAACTCCCCGACATGCGTGAAGCCGCTCTCAAGCATTTCAACATAGGTCATCGCGTTGATGGCTTCGACATCATCAGGGTTGAGATGATTGAGGAAGCGATACATCACTTCGCGCCAGCTCCAGAAATCATCATCGCTCGCGCCGCGATATTCGGCGAGCCCCGCCATTCCGCGCTGAAATCCGTGGCTGTGGACATTGGCAAGGCCTGGTAGGGCAATTCTATGCCGTTCATCTGCAGGCTTTGAGGGTGCTCCGGTTTCGACCCGCGAAATATAGCCTTCGGCCATCTCAACACGAACCGATTGTGCCCATCCGGTTGGTAGCAGCGCTGTTTCAAACCAAAGGCTTGTCATTGATTGCCCTTAAAAATTCGCACCACGCCTAGACATAAAGAGGAAACGGGTCGAGTCTGCATCGGCATGACAAACGATTCCAATTTTCGCTGTGACCGCATCTGGCGCGGCGCGCGCCTTGCAACGATGGCATCGCCGCCGATTGATGTTGGCATCATTGCCTGCTGTGATGGGCAGATTATTTACGCGGGCGAAGCGGCATCCGCCCCGATGCTTGATGCGCCAGAAATTATCGAATGTAAGGGCCGCTGGATTACGCCCGGCTTGATTGATTGCCACACCCATTTGATCCACGCAGGTAATCGAGCGAGCGAATTTGCGCAGCGGCTGGCGGGCGCAAGTTATGAGGAGATTGCGCAGGCAGGGGGCGGGATCGTTTCGACGATGAACGCCACTCGTGCCGCGAGCGAGGACGATCTGGTGACAAGCGCACTCCCCCGGCTTGATGCGCTGATCAATGGCGGCGTTACCACGATTGAAATCAAATCGGGTTATGGGCTCTCGCTTGCGGATGAGGCAAAGATGCTGCGTGCGGCACGCAGACTTGGCATTGAGCGGAATGTTGCCGTGCGGACGACATTTCTGGGTGCCCATGCATTGCCACCCGAATTTGCGGGCAATGCTGACGGATATGTTGAAGAGGTCTGCAATCAGATGATCCCGGCCATCGCTACTGAGGGACTCGCTGATGCAGTTGATGGGTTTTGCGAAACCATCGGCTTCTCGCCAGCTCAGATTGAGCGCGTATTCGCCGCAGCAAAGAAGCATCGCCTGCCTGTCAAAATCCATGCCGAACAGCTTTCGAACAACAACGGCGCTGCACTTGCCGCGCGGTTCGGCGCGCTCTCGGCGGATCATCTTGAGCATCTTGATGACGGGGGCATCGCCGCGATGAAGGCGGCTGGTACTGTCGCGGTTCTCCTTCCCGGTGCTTATTATTTCACGCGTGAAACCAAGGTGCCGCCAATTGCAGCACTTCGGGCCGCCGGTGTGCCGATGGCGGTGGCGACCGATTGCAATCCGGGCACTTCGCCGCTTACATCGATCCTGCTGGCGATGAATATGGCGGCCACTTTGTTTCGGATGACGGTTGATGAATGCCTCGCCGGGGTCACACGGAATGCTGCGCTTGCGCTCGGGATTGGTGGCGAAGTTGGTACGCTTGAGGTCGGTAAGCAATGCGATCTTGCGATATGGGATGTCGATGATCTTGCCGAGTTGGTTTATCGAATCGGTGCAAACCCGCTCCACAGTCGGGTAAGAATGGGGAAAGAATGATGCAGGTTTCACCGGGCGCGGTTCCACTGTCTGACTTGCGGGCGCTGTATCGCGGGGCCGCCCCGACACTTGATCCAGTGTGCCATCCAGCGATCGCCGAAAGTGCAGCTGCCGTCGCCCGCATCCTTGCCCGGCATGAACCGGTTTACGGAATCAACACCGGCTTTGGTAAATTGGCGACGGTCAAAATCGGCGATGCTGATCTTGAGACGCTTCAGCGCAATATTGTGCTCAGTCACGCAGCAGGCGTTGGTGATCCGATGCCAGTTCCAATTGCGCGGCTGATGATGGTGCTCAAACTGACCAGTCTCGCACAAGGGGCGTCGGGAGTTCAGCCTACAACAATTGCTTTGCTCGAAGCCATGCTGGCCAAAGGCCTGACCCCTGTAATCCCAGGCCAAGGCTCGGTCGGGGCATCGGGTGATCTTGCCCCGCTCGCGCACCTTGCCGCGACGATGATTGGCGTTGGTGAGATGATCGTTAATGGGCGCAGAATTGCAGCCGCAGATGCGCTTGCTCAGGCTGGTCTTACGCCACTCATACTTGGACCCAAGGAAGGGCTGGCACTGCTCAATGGGACACAATTTTCCTGCGCCTACGCCTTGGCCGGATTGTTTGAGGCCGAGCGACTGTTCCAGTCGGCGTTGGTCACGGGCGCGCTCTCGACCGAAGCTGCTAAGGGATCGGACACGCCCTTCGATCCGCGTATCCATGCTTTGCGGCGGCACCGGGGGCAAATTGAAACTGCCACTGCGCTGCGCGATCTGATGGCGGGCTCTGCCATCCGCGCCTCGCACCGTGAAGGTGATGAACGCGTGCAAGATCCTTACTGCCTGCGCTGCCAGCCACAAGTGATGGGCGCGGTGCTTGATCTGTTGCGACAAGCGGCGGCAACGCTTGGCACTGAGGCCAATGCCGTTTCGGATAACCCGCTGATCTTTGCCGATACCGATGAGGCACTTTCGGGCGGCAATTTCCATGCCGAGCCAGTGGCCTTTGCCGCCGATATGATTGCACTCGCACTTTGTGAGATCGGATCGATTGCCGAACGGCGGATTGCCATGCTGGTCGATCCAGCCCTTTCGGGATTGCCCGCCTTCCTCACTCCGTGCCCGGGCCTCAATTCGGGGTTCATGATCCCGCAGGTGACTGCCGCCGCACTCGTGTCTGAAAACAAGCAGCGCGCCTATCCAGCAAGCGTAGATTCGATTCCGACCTCGGCCAATCAGGAGGATCATGTTTCGATGGCTGCTCACGGCGCACGGCGCTTGACCCACATGGCGGATAACCTCGCCAATATCATTGGCATTGAATATCTGGCGGCAGCGCAAGGATGCGATTTTCATCGGCCGCTCCAATCAAGCGGAACGCTTGAGGCGGCCCGCGCGCTTCTTCGAAAAGAGGTGCCGACGCTTGATGAAGACCGATATTTCCATCCTGATATGGCGGCGGCAACGCAGCTTGTCACTTCGGGCGCGCTCGCTGCACTCACGCACCTGCCGGGATTGACATGACTGACTGGCTCTCGATCACACGCGGTGATGTGCCGATGATTATCAGCGTACCCCACGCAGGTACGCATATTCCGGGAGACATAGTGCCCGCGCTGGTTGACCGCGAATTGGCTATCAGTGACGCCGATTTCTATGTTGACAAGCTCTATCAGTTCGCAACCCAACATTCAGTGACACTGATCATAACAAGCATCTCGCGCACCGTGATTGACGTCAATCGTGATCCTTCGGGCGTCTCGCTTTACCCGGGGCAGGCGACTACGGGGCTGTGCCCGACCGAGCGCTTTGACGGCACCACGCTCTATCATGAAGGCCGCGAACCCGACGAAACCGAAGTCGCAAGACGGCGCGCCATTTACTTCAATCCCTATCATGCCGCGCTCCACGTCGAGATTGAACGGCTGCGCTCCAAGCATCACAAGGTCGTGCTCTACGACGCCCATTCGATCCTGAGCCATGTGCCGCGTCTGTTTCCGGGCGCGTTGCTCCAATTCAATATTGGCAGCTTTGATGGCAAATCCTGTGCGCCTGCGCTCACCGATGCGGTCAGTGCGGCGTGCGGCGACTCCCAGATCGTCAACGGGCGCTTCAAGGGCGGCTGGATCACGCGGCATTACGGCGCGCCAGAACGCGGCGTACACGCAATCCAGATGGAGTTGGCGATGCGCGGCTATCTTGATGAGGCGGGCATCTGGCCGCCGCTTTGGGATGCGGAGCGCGCCAAATTGCTGCACCCTGTGCTGCGCAATATTATTACTGCCTGCCTTAACTTCGCCAAGGACTGAGCCATGACCCGTATCGACAACAGCCGTATCATCCGCGCTCCACGCGGTAGCGAAATCTCGGCCAAAAGCTGGCTGACTGAGGCACCACTGCGGATGCTGATGAACAACCTTGATGCCGAAGTTGCGGAGAACCCACAGGAGCTTGTCGTCTACGGCGGGATCGGCCGAGCGGCGCGGGACTGGGCCTGCTTTGACAAAATCGTCGCCGCGCTCCGCCGTCTTGAGGATGACCAGACTTTGCTCGTCCAGTCGGGCAAACCTGTCGGTGTGTTCCAGACGCACAAGGATGCGCCGCGCGTTCTGATCGCCAATTCCAACCTTGTTCCGGCTTGGGCGACATGGGATCATTTCCATGAACTCGATAAGGCCGGGCTGATGATGTACGGCCAGATGACGGCGGGATCGTGGATTTACATCGGGACGCAGGGGATTGTGCAGGGCACTTACGAAACCTTTGTTGAGATGGGGCGGCAGCATTATGGGGGAGACCTTGCCGGCAAATGGATCCTGACCGCAGGCCTTGGCGGGATGGGCGGGGCGCAGCCGCTGGCGGCGACGATGGCGGGCGCATCGTGCCTTGCGGTTGAGTGCCAGCCAAGCCGGATCGAGATGCGGCTGAAGACTGGTTATCTTGATCGCCAGACCGACAGCCTTGATGAAGCGCTCAGCATCATGGCCGATGCCAAAACCCCGGTTTCGGTTGGCCTGCTCGGCAATGCCGCTGAGGTTTTTCCCGAAATTTTCAGGCGCGGGGTGCGGCCTAACGCTGTCACTGATCAAACCTCGGCACATGATCCGATTAACGGCTATCTCCCGCTCGGCTGGAGCCTTGACAAGTGGCAGGTAGCGCGTGAGCGAGACCCGGCCTCGGTTGAAAAAGCATCGCGCGCGTCGATGGCCACACATGTCCGGGCAATGCTCGACTTTTGGCGGGCCGGGGTGCCGACGCTCGATTATGGCAACAATATCCGTCAGGTTGCAAAGGACGAAGGCGTTGCTGATGCCTTCGCCTTCCCCGGATTTGTGCCCGCTTATATTCGGCCGTTGTTTTGTCGCGGCGTCGGGCCGTTCCGCTGGGTCGCGCTTTCGGGTGATCCGGAGGATATTTACCGGACAGACGCCAAGGTCAAAGAGTTGTTGCCTGATAATCTTCACCTCCATAATTGGCTCGACATGGCGCGTGAGCGGATCAAATTCCAAGGGCTGCCCGCGCGGATTTGCTGGGTAGGCTTGGGTGACCGCCACCGGCTTGGCCTTGCCTTCAACGCGATGGTGCGCAGTGGCGAACTCAAAGCACCCATCGTTATTGGCCGCGATCATCTCGACTCGGGTTCGGTCGCGAGCCCAAACCGTGAGACCGAGGCGATGCGCGATGGCTCCGACGCGGTGTCGGACTGGCCCTTGCTTAATGCGCTCCTCAATACCGCGAGCGGCGCAACATGGGTTTCGCTCCACCACGGCGGCGGCGTTGGCATGGGCTATTCGCAGCACAGCGGCATGGTGATCGTCGCCGATGGCAGCGAAGATGCCGACCATCGCCTCGCCCGCGTCCTCTGGAATGATCCAGCCACGGGCGTGATGCGCCACGCCGACGCTGGCTATGACATTGCGGCCGATTGCGCACGCGAACAGGGGCTTGATCTGCCGGGGATATTGTAGCCCTAAACCACCTCTCCCTCAGGCACGAAGCCGAAATATTTATTTCTTGCGGCTTTTGCGGCTTTGAGGAGGGGTTCTGCGTTGGCTTTACGGCTGGCGAGGACGGCGGCATGTTCTGGTTTGGTGAGTTCGCGGGTGTAGCAATTGCCGTCG